>JAFVZV010000078.1 GCA_017507985.1 Clostridia bacterium | reverse complement strand
TCGACGTCTATCGCGGCGATGCTAAGGTGCAAAAAAGTGTGATCCGCCTTGCGACCTACGTCACACTATTCCCTCAGTTGATCGCAGGGCCCATCGTTCGCTACACGACGGTGGAAGCGGAGCTTAGCGAACGCAAGCATTCTTTTGAAAGCTTTGCCGCAGGTGTTCATCGCTTTGTGATCGGTCTTGCCAAAAAGGTACTGATCGCCGACACACTGGGGCTGCTTGTCAAGGATTTTGCCACCTCGACAGACCGTTCGGTTGTCTTTTATTGGGTATACGCCATTGCCGTATCCTTGCAGTTGTATTTTGATTTTTCGGGATACAGCGATATGGCCATTGGTCTTGGGAGACTGTTCGGCTTCCATTTTCTTGAAAACTTCAATTATCCGTTTATATCAAAAAGCATTACCGAATTTTGGCGACGTTGGCATATGTCGCTCGGCCAATGGTTCCGCGACTACGTCTATATTCCGCTCGGCGGCAATCGCGTCAGCACAGGTCGTTGGATCCGTAATATTCTTGTCGTTTGGCTGCTAACGGGCTTTTGGCACGGTGCTGATTGGACGTTTGTATTCTGGGGTCTATATTTTGCCCTGTTTTTGCTGTTGGAGCGCTTCCTCCTCGCCAAATGGCTGGATAAGCTTCCGCGCATCATTTCGCACCTATACGTCATACTGGTTATTCTCGTCAGCTTTGTCTTGTTCAGCGCAGACGGACTTGCAGGTGCCGCGGCGGATATCGGTGCCATGTTCGGTATCGGCGCGCTGCCCTTGTGGTCATCGGATACCGCCTACTACCTTTCGAGTTACGCGGGCGTGTTAATTATAGCACTGATCGGCTGTACGCCGTTGGTCAAAGCGATCGCTCAAAAACTATATCACTACCGATGGAGTGGCCGCGCGATGAGCGTGCTTGAGCCCGTCTTTCACGTTTGCTTGCTTGTGTTGGTCACCGCCTATTTGGTCGACGGCTCGTTCAGCGCATTTTTATATTTCCGATTCTGATGGTGAGGTGTCATATGAATAAAAAAATCAAAAATATCGCCGTCACACTGACCTTCGTCATGTTCATTGCCGCTGCGGTAGTGCTTTGTGCCTTACGGGCCGGTACACCGCTGACCTACTCAAGCGTGGAAAAGCGTCCCATGGCGCTTTTTCCCACGAATGTCACCTGGCAGAGCATCATTGACAAGACATCGATCGAGCAATTTGATGATTTCACCGTCGATCAGTTTCCTTTGCGCGAATTTTTCCGCTCGGTCAAAGCACACTTTGTTTTGGACGTGCTCGGCTTGAAAGAAAACAACGGCTATGCCATTGAAAACGGCTCGATCGCCGAGATCAAATCCTCCTTCAATCAGCAATATTTGGACTATTCCTTAGGACGGCTGTCCTATATCTGTGATCGCTATCTTTCCGAGCATGACAAAAACGCATATCTTGCCATTATCCCCGATAAAAACTATTACTTTGCAAAAAACTACGGTTACCCTTGCCCCGATTACGACGCGCTGATCAAACAAGCCAAAGAGCAACTTCCCTCGCTCGAATATATTGACCTGTTCGATGTGCTGACGCTGGAAGACTATTACAAAACCGACTGGCATTGTGATCAGTCCAAGCTCACCGGTGTCGTCGATTTACTGAACGATCGAATGAACGTTTCCAACCGTTTTGCCAACAATTACGAATATCACACGCTCTCCCCCTTTTATGGTGGCTACCATGATCAAAGTGCGCTTTATCCTGCCCCGGAAACGCTGACCTATCTTACGAACGACGTAATCAACGCCTGCACGGTATATGACTATGCCACAGGAGAGACCACCGGGGTCTATGTCATGGAACTGTTTGAAAGCGAAACCAGCTACGACTTCTTTTTGTCGGGCATGAAGGGACTACAGCGCATCGACAATCCTCTGGCAACGACCGACGATGAGCTGATCGTTTTCCGCGATTCGTTCGGCTCTTCCATTCTGCCTTTGATCGCACAAGCCTATCAAACCGTGTACGTTGTTGATATCCGAAACGTCATGCCTGCCGCACTTGGCACTCTGATCGATTTTTCGGGCAAAGACGTGCTATTCTTATTCAGTACCACAGTGTTAGATTCCAATACCTTTAAATAATCAAAGCCCTTGCAACGGTTCATTGCAAGGGCTTTGTGCAATGTGCATGAAAATGGAAAATAAGACTTGATTATTGGCGCGTTTTGTGGTATGCTGTTGGCATACGGAATAATTACCATCTTGATAATGGAAAGGAACTTTTTATGTTTGTTTCAAGTCACACCTTCAGCAAAGCCAAGCGTTCAGTAAAATGGCTTTGCCTGCTTTTGACAGCACTGATGCTACTTCCCACACTACTTGTCGCCTGTAAGCCCCCCGAGCCTCCCGTTACGGGTCAACCGCCCGAAGGTAACGAACCGACAGCAGATCCCATCCCTTTGCTAAACGAGGATGGCTCATATGCTTTTCAGATCATCCGCCCGGACAACTGCTCACAAAACGTGCAAAACGCGGCTGTTTCCATTAGTTCCGCTTTTAAAGCAGCCTACGGAAAAGCCCCCAAGGTAGGTAACGACTATGTCGATAAAAACGGCATTGCCGATTACCCCGAGATGGAAGTCGAAATCCTTGTTGGTCCGACCAATCGTCCTGAAAGCGTTGAACTCGCCAAGGAGTTGGGCGTCGAGGAATATTTGATCCGTGCGGTCGATAACAAGATCGTTATCGTTGGAAAAAACGATTTTTGCGTCAACGTCGCAGCCGCCTATTTTATCAGCAACTACTTGGAAAAATCCTCTATTTACATTCCGAACGACTTGAATTATTTGGGAGTATGTGACTTTATGTATACCTTCACCATTCCGAAAAGCGGTGCCAACCGTTATGAAATATCCGCTACAGCAGCCACCATTCAGGGCATCTATAATCTCACGGCAAAAAATAAACTATATCTGATCGATAGCACCGTTCCCGCATCTTCCGACATGCTTAAGACAATGACAGAAGACGGCCGTTGGCTTTCGGTCATTGACCGCGTCAGCCTCGGAAGTGATATGGTCAAACTGCTCGAATTGGCGCATGACTGCATCAAGGCCGTCGTCGTCTGGGACCCCAATATTCCCGCAACGATCAACGTAGCAACGACCGTTGCAGGTGTTGAATCGGGCATTATTATGTCCCCCTCGCAGTATGAAACATACGCTACGGATCTTCCAGACGATGTCAAGGTCATTTCTCTCGTTGATAAATTCACCGGCGATGAAACAGGCAGTAAAAAGAATGATGCTTACCGTTGGGCCATCCGCGAATATCTGGCAACGGGCAAGTGCTCGACCGCCTACATCTGCTCCTTTGAGGACAGCTTCGGCTACAATATGCGTTATACCTATTCCCGCGATCTGGCCGTTCAGAAAAAGGCGTTTGTCTTTGACCTCTCTCCCTGGGCGGATGAGGTTCCCAAGGATGATCAGACCCAGAAGCTCGGTACCGACCTTGCCACGTACATGATGATGCTGGAAACGCTTCAGGAAGTTCGCGGCACGACGAAGTTGACAGAGATCGTCGGCTTCTTCCCCGGCAATAAATATTGCGAATCGGGCAACGACGACGTCTGGACATCCAAGTACAAGGGCACGCAGGTTGAGTGGGAGTACGCCTATCTGTTCACCCCCTTCCAGTGCTACTGGAACCCGTCGAGTGAATTCGCCATGAATATGTCCTTCCATTCCGACTACGAGCCCGAGACCTCGCTGGAGCAGAACCGCCCCGAGGAGGAGATCGAGCTGGACGACAGCGAAAACATGGTCTACATGATGATCGTCATGGGCGACTACGACTCGGTCGGCTCGCTGTACACCAAGATGACCGTCAACTGGGAAAACCGCTTCCGCGGCAAGATCCCGCTGGCATGGTCGTTCAACCCCAACCTGATCGACCACTACCCCGATATCATCGATTATTTCTATAAGACCGCAACACCCAACGACTACTTCGTTGCCAACGTCGGCGGCGCGGGCTGGTACAATCCTAGCCGTGTCGAAGACACCGAGGAACAATGGGAAATGTGGCTAGCACATCACAAGAAGTATTTTGAGCTGACCGATATGTCCGTATCTCCCGATATGTGGGACTTCGATGCTTTCTCGCCTATGGCTGAGGAGTACATCACGCAGTATGCCACCACGGGCGCAGGCACGCTGATCGCCAATCAGCTGGGTCACAGCACCACAAACGCCAAACCGACTGTTCCTCACATAGCCGACAACGGCTCGGTGCTTGACGAGATCAGCAACCGTTTCGACCGCAACGACGCTGTCAAGTGCGCCAAGGCATGGAAGGTTGATATCGACAAGCGCGACGACAACCGCGAGGGTCACGCGACCTTCATGTCCTGCCGCTGTGTATGGAGCACGCCCGAGTATCTCATTCAGTGTCTGGACGAGTTGCAAAAGCTCTACCCCGATAAGGAGATCAAGGTCGTCGACCCCTTCACTTACTATCGCTTGTTCGCGGAATCGCTTGAAAACAATTAAACAATAAAAGCACAGCAACCTGTAACGGGAAATTACCCAACAATAAAAGGCCATACAGCAAGTAATTCTGCCTGCTGTATGGCCTTTTTGGTCTTTATTTACCTTTCACTGTAAGAACAGCGATGTCCGTCGCAATCTGGTTGCCGAAAGCATCGGTGATCACGCAATAAACCTCTCTGTTCGCTCTGGCCTTGGTCATGACGTTGGTGTACGTATTCGTCTTAACCGACGATCTGTACCACTTGTCAGAGCCTGCATTGCGGAAATACCACTGATATTTCAGACCATCGCCGTTGGCTTCCACAGAAACCAGATAGGTCTCACCCATCGCCACGCAAGCGTCTGTAGGCTGAGCCACAATTGCCAACTCCTCTTTGGGAACACAAACTAAAGTTACAACATCAGTAACAACTTTGTTGCCCAAAGCATCAGTGATAACACAATAAATATCCCGATTTGCTCTGGCCTTGGTCATGACGTTGGTGTACGTATTCGTCTTAACCGACGATCTGTACCACTTGTCAGAGCCTGCATTGCGGAAATACCACTGATATTTCAAACCTTCACCTTTGGCTCCTACGGAAACATAATAGGTTTCCCCCAAGGTAGCCACGCTGTTTTCGGGTTGGCTAACAATTTCCAATTCTTCGGAAGCAGCACGAATCAGTTTAGCCGTCTCAGTAGTAACCGAATTGCCGTAAGCATCCGTAATAACACAGTATACTTCACGACCTGCACGTGCTTTAGTCAGCACATTAGTATACGTGTTGGTCTTAACGGAAGATTTGTAGAATCTCGAAGAACCTGCATTGCGGAAATACCACTGGTATTTCAAACCTTCACCCTGAGCCTTAACTTCGACCTTATAATTCTCACCCAACACAGTATATGCATCGGTAGGTTGTTGTGAAATGACGGGGCCAGGCATTGCGGTACCGCAATTGTCGCACACACCGTCCTTGGTGGTGTCGGTATGCTCAATACATTCGGAGTGCTCTGCCGTAAAAGTAAAATTGGCAAGCATCAAGGTCAAGCCTTCATCACCAACGGGAATATTGGAAAAATTAAAAACGCGCATAAAATTCAGATTGGTATCATCAAACTGTCCCATAGGGCTGCCAAAATCATCTGTAAGGCTCCACTGAACATGATTCCAACCATTTTGTAATCCCTTCCACCCCGACAGTGTAACCGATATTTCTTGATCGTCTTGTCGGCCGGAGGATGCAAGCTCAACACAGAGCGTAGCCGACTGTAACGCCGTCGCGTCCGAAACGTACAAATCAAACTCCAAATATTCCGAACCGGAAATATCAATAGGGGCATCGGTCTTCCACATATACAGGAGGCCTGCGATAGACAAGGATGAGGTATAAACATTACCGTAGCCGCTTATGCCATCAACCGTCATTTCCATGCCTCTACCACTCCATGCGCCGCCGGTCAGCAAAACGTCTGACGCTTGAGAAGAGGCGGTCGCACTCTCCTGTGCAAATACACCGAGGGTCATGCAGGAAAGTAGCATGGCCATTGCCAATAGCGTTGTCAAAAATCGTTTCATTTCATCCTCCAAATAGTCGTAAAAATTCCGAATGAACACCCATTCATATTTATAGTTTAGCACTAGTAAAGCTATTTGTCAAGTCCAAACGCAAATCCGCCGTGTCCAAACAAGCGTTGCATTTGCATCGAATTTTGACGTTGTCCTCAGATCTTATTGTATCAGTCCTTGCGAACACACCTCTACCTCTCGATGCATCCTACACAATACTGTAACATTAAGTAGCGTCATACAGCCAATAGAGAAATCAGCCACCGTCCACACGCTTTCAGGTGCAACAACGGCCCCTACGACGCAGAACAGGCAATAAACAAACAGGCACAGCTTGCGCAAAAGCTCTGTCCGTCTCCCTCGCTCGCCCACGAGATAAACGCAGGCCTCGGTTGCATAGTGCGACCAACAGAACACCGTGGCCAGTCCAAAGCAAAGCACTGCAATGCAAAGAAATACACCCGCCCACGAACCAAGCAGGGCTTCATAGGCGCGCAGCGTCATAAGCATGGGCGCGTCACCGAACGTTCTGCTCTCTCCGCCTGCCAGCAATATCACCAAAGCCGTCATGGTGCAAAGCAAGTGAGTGTCAACGAACACCTCGACGATGCCAAGGCACCCCTGTTTGGCAACGTCAGCCGTTGTGGCGGTTGCATGCGCCATGGGCGAGGTGCCGCACCCCGCTTCGTTGGAAAGCAGCCCTCTCATGGTGCCAAACCGCAACGCACGTGAAAGCAGAAATCCTCCAACACCGCCAAGCAGGCTCTGCCCGGCTGTGTCAAGCTCAAACGCCAAGGCGCAGATATGTGCAAGCAAGGCAGGCACCTGCCCAATTCGAGCGCCAATGGCGATCAGCGAGACAATAACAAAACCTACCGTCATCAGCGGAACCAGCTTTTCCGTTGCACCCGACACTGCTTTGGCACCGCCCAGTCCCACCGCAAATACAGCCAGTGCGACAAGCAAGCCTGTCAGCCAGGTGGGAACATTCCACAGCCCCTGCCATGCACTTGCCACAGCGTTGACCTGCACGACGCATCCCATGCTAAAAGCATCAATCAGACACAGCGCGGCAAAAGCAATCGCCGTAGCCCGCCCTACCCAGCAAAGCCGTCCGTCAAACGCATCGCGCATATAGTACATCGCTCCACCACGTACACCGCCAGCGTCTGTGCGACGGTGACGCAGGGCCAGTACCGTTTCTGCGTATTTAAGTAGCATCGCCAGCGTGGCACTTATCCACATCCAGAAGATCGCCCCCGCCCCGCCTGCGGCGATGGCGGCCGATACCCCGACGAGATTGCCTACGCCCAATGTTCCTGCCAAAGCCATGGACAGTGCGCGCAAGGGAGATATCCCACCTTTTTCGCTTTTTTTCATGACGGTGCATACAACTCGCCAAGGATGTAAAAACGGAAACGCCCGCAATCGCACAAGAAAAAAAACGCCCGCAATCATAAGACACAGTGGTACAGCGACACCAAGCAAGTAAGTATTACAAAACTCGAGTATTTTCATGTATTTCCTCCGTGTTAAATTTGATCAAAGTGTTAAACTTATATTTCAACTTCAAAAAAGGTCTTGATTTTTCCTAAAAATGGTATATAATATACCGTGAGGTTTTTTGCGCGCTTACATCCGGGCGCAAAAATCAAACGAAATTACATCATGCGGCGGAACTTTGTCCCGTCGCGTGCATAACTATGATAGGAGGGTTATCAAAATGACGATCAAGCCACTCGCAGACAGAGTAGTAGTAAAGGCCGTAGAGGCTGAGGAAAAGACCAAGACGGGCATCATCCTGACCGCAGCTGCGCAGGAAAAGCCCCAGATCGCAGAGGTCGTAGCCGTCGGTCCCGGCGGTATGGTTGACGGACATGAGGTCGAGATGGTCGTGACGGTTGGTATGAAGGTCATCACGAGCAAGTACTCGGGCACCGAGGTCAAGGCAGACGGCGTAGAATACAACATCGTCCGTCAGAGCGACATTCTCGCCATCGTAGAATAAGTCGCAAGCAGTACACTATATGAGTAAAGGAGTTTAATTATTATGGCAAAGGATATTCTTTACGGTATCGAAGCGCGCTCGGCTCTGATGCGCGGCGTCGATAAGCTGGCAGATACGGTCAAGATCACGCTGGGTCCCAAGGGCCGCAACGTCGTGCTTGACAAGAAGTTCGGCTCGCCCCTCGTGACCAACGACGGTGTCACCATCGCCAAGGACATCGAACTGGAGGATGCGGCTGAAAACATGGGCGCACAGTTGGTCAAAGAGGTTGCCACCAAGACCAACGACGCAGCAGGTGACGGTACTACCACCGCAACGCTGCTCGCCCAGGCACTCGTCCGCGAGGGTATGAAAAACGTAACCGCGGGCGCCAATCCTATGGTACTCCGCAAGGGCATCAAGAAGGCCGTTGACCGCGCCGTTGAGTGCTTGATCGCCAATTCCAAGCCCGTCAGCGGCAAGGAAGACATCACTCGCGTCGGTACTATTTCGGCCGGTGACGAGGTCATCGGCGAGCTGATCGCAGATG
>JAFVZV010000077.1 GCA_017507985.1 Clostridia bacterium | reverse complement strand
TTTTTATTTTTTTTGCTAATTTTTTTCTTGCGATGAAAAATGTGCCTGCTTTTGACCGAATTTGGTTCGGGTTCAGACCGTCAAAGTGAGGAAAAGTGCAGGATGCGTCAAAAAACTCTTGCTTTTTTGGCATGAGGGGATTATAATAATAGCAACTGATCCCGAGGAGGATACTGTATGACATCGAAATTTATGCGCGTAGCGACAGGGATGCTTGTGCTTTTTATGCTCGTCTCTTTGTGCGCCTGCACGCGTTCCAAGCCACCGGCTACGGAGGAGATCTATGATACGGCCGTGGAGCTGATCGAGAGCTCGTATGCTGTCAATGATATCGTGTTTGGCTACGGCTTGCCTGTCTGGAAGGCGGAGTCGGAGTATGCCAAGCTTCATTATATGTACAATAAGACGCCTATCTATGAAAACGTTACCGAATATACCCAAGTGACGACCATCTCGCAAATCAAGACCTTGATGGCAGAGGTATATTCTGCAGATTATCTTGAATCCCTGTTTGTTACCATGTTTGATGGCTATGCTTATGAGGAAGGTGCCATGGCGGCGCAGATCCACGAGGATGCCGCGCGCCTGTATCAGCATCGCTCGTATACACCGCTGATCACAAATCAGCGCATTTACGATTATTCTACCATGCGCATCGTGGACGGCGATGATCAAACGGCGGTTATTCAACTGGACTCGCATTTGGAAAACGAGCAAACAACGCTGATCGTTGAGCTGGTTTTGGTGCTGGAGGACGGAGAGTGGAAGCTGGATACCCCGACATACTAAAATTTGCCCTGCAGACATTTTGTCCGCAGGGCAATCGTTATATAGCCGCCGAGCACAAATCTTTTTGGGTGGCGCTGACGCTTGGATGAAGGCACCAAACGCCAACGTCACGGTCCCCCGACCGTTTGGCGCTCCCTTGCCTGTTCAGGCAACTCGGCGGAGGCAATTATTTCAAACAAAGAATTTCAACAAACAACAATACAAGACCGGAGAAAATACCGCCACCGATTGAGATCAATCCCTGTTCGATGCCGCCGATCAGGCCGATAAAGCCGATGGCGCAGCCAACGACGACAACGTAGCGCAGCACACGGCGAACGGTACGATCGCGCATAGCGCCAGCCAGGGCGCTAAGCAAAGCATATACCAGATCCAAAAAGCGGTCCAAGCGCGAAGCCGCAGGGCGGGCATTGGCGCGTGCCGTATACTCATGCTCTCTTGTATAATAACCGTTCATATGCAATCTCCTTTCGGACGTTAACGTTTTCGCTGTTTCGACCGATTTCCAAAAGAGATCCGATTTTTTGTCATTTTCGGCTGATTTTTTCCTGCTTTGGAACCGGTGTAATGAATTATAGCACCATTTTTGGAATTTGTCAATACCTTTTTTCTTATTTTAGAAATTTTTTTCAAAAAACTCTTTACAAATCGGAAAAACTGTGCTACAATAATACCAATCAAGGAAAAAGTATCGCAAAAAATGTCAAAACGGAGGCAATTATGTCACAAGCGATTTCTTATATTGAAAGAATCAAGCAGCTCAAAAGCGAAAAAAAGATCACCAACGATCAGCTCGCCGATATGACGGGCATCCCGTTGGGTACGCTGAGTAAAATCTTGGCCGGCATCAGCGATTCGCCCAAGCTGGTCAACATTGTCGCCATCGCCCAGGCGCTTGATTGTTCGTTGGATTATCTGATCAGCGGCAATCCCGAAAACACAAATAACTATACGCTGTCCTCGCAGGAGATTCGCATGGTCGAGAGCTTCCGCCAGCTGGACTCCCACGGAAAAGAGATCACGCTGTTGATTCTGGAAAAAGAAAAGGAGCGTGTGCTGGGAGGCGAGGGGTCGGTAGCGGTCCGTCCCGAACGCGCCCGCGTGCTCACGCCGCCCTCGATGCGTGCCCCCTCGGTCAGTGCGTCGGGTCTTGGTAAGCGGGTGATCCGGATGTATGATATGCCTGTTTCGGCTGGCCCCGGCATTGATCTGAGCGACGTGATGGAGACGGAGCTTCGTATTCCTGACAACGCCAAGACGCAGGATGCCGATTACGCTTTGCGCATCAGCGGCAACAGCATGGAGCCTAAATTCCACGACGGCGATATTTTGCTTGTTCAAAACTGCGAGTCGGTTGAGGTGGGTGAGCTTGGTATCTTCGTTTTGGACGGCGAGGGTTACTTCAAAAAGTTCGATGGCGATCGTCTGCTCTCACTCAATCCCATTTATGCGCCCATTCCGCTTCGGGATTTTTCTGAGATCCAATGTGTGGGCAAGGTCATTGGAAAAATGCATAGAAAATAATATCAAAGTTTATTTGGGAGAAGGTTTTTCGCCTTCTCCCTTTTTGTTTTCATTTGGTCTTTTTCTCTTGGCGCGCTGCGACTCATACCTTCTTTGGCGTTTTCATATAGTGGTCTATAAGGAAAAACAGCGGAGGAACAAGCATGATCTGCATAAATAAGTCCAAATTGCCAAAAACTGGAAAAGAGAGAACAAATGCCCCCTATCGAGGTCTGACGACGGCGCAGGCAGAGGCCTCTCGCCGCGCTCATGGCAGTAATCGCCTGACCGAGCGCAAGCGAGCGGGGTTTTGGCGGCATTTTGTTTCTAATCTCAATGACCCCGTTATTCGTATTTTGCTGATTGCGCTGGGGCTTCATTTGTTGCTCATGTTTCGTCGCGCAGATTGGGTGGAGACCATTGGTATTGCCGCGTCCGTTCTGCTTGCTACCTTGATCTCGACTGTGTCACAGCTTGGCTCGGAATCGGCGTTCGCTCGCCTGCAGGCTGAAGGGAGCTCGGTTCGCTGCCGTGTACAACGCGACGGTGAGGTGTGTGAGCTATCGCGCGAAGATATTGTCGTTGGTGACGTCGTTTTGCTTGGCGCGGGGGAGCATATTCCCGCCGATGGAATGATCTTCGAGGGCGAATTGACACTTGATCAGGCTGCGTTGACAGGTGAGAGCAGAGAGGTATCCAAACGCGCAGGTGGGGACGATGTGGGCGAGCCGGGAGATGAGGTGTCACTGTATCGCGGATGTGCGGTGCTTGGCGGTGCCGGAAAAATGGTGGTACGACAGGTCGGAGATGCCACTGTGCTGGGCGGCATTTCGCAGGAAGTGCAAGAGGAAACGCGCGAAAGTCCGTTGAAGCTGCGCTTGTCGAAGTTGGCGGGGCAGATCAGCGTGCTGGGCTACGTTGCCGCAATTTTGGTCGCCGTCGCATTTTTGTTCCATGCTTTTGTGATCGACAGCGGTTTTCGGAGCGAAATCATACGTATGAAGCTGTACGATGTGCCTTATCTGCTCGATACGCTTTTGAACGCTTTGATGTTGGGATTGACCGTCGTGGTCGTGGCCGTTCCCGAGGGATTGCCCATGATGGTCGCCGTTGTGCTTTCGGCCAATATGCGGCGCATGGTGCGAGATCACGTGCTGGTGCGCAAGCCGGCAGGCATTGAGGCGGCAGGAAGCATGGATATTCTGTTTACGGATAAGACGGGTACGCTGACGGATGGATTGCTCAGCGTCAGCCGGTATCTGACCGGCGATGGAGCAACACATACGTCACTTGACGAGCTTGAGCGGGCGGGGGACTCCCGCTTTGAGCGGTATTTGTTGAGTGCTCATCATGCGGTTGGTGCAACGATCGGCACACGACAGCAAAGGAACGCTCGCAAGCGCGGCAAGACGGATGCACCGACGGATATGCATTGTGCCGTTGGCGGAAATGCGACCGACCGTGCGCTATTGACAAGTGTGCTGGGATGTACTGTACCGAGCGCTCGCGTGGTGGCGCGGCTACCTTTTGACAGCGCTCGAAAATATGCCGCAACAACGCTGGAGACGGAAAACGGGGAAATCACGGTGATCGTTGGTGCCCCCGAGCTGTTGTTGCCTTATACTGCGACTTATTTGGACGGTGCAGCTCAGCTCCGTCCGCTTGATCGAGCGGCGTTTTCCAACCGTCTTCGTCAATATGCAACCGAGGGAGAACGGGTGGTGCTGATGGCGGTCAGCGATGGCAAGGCAGATATGGCGGCGCTGGCGGCAGGTCGTTTGGGCGGGATGTCGCTGTTGTGCGCACTGACTCTGTCCGACCGCTTGCGGCCCGAAGTAGCCCAAGCCGTAAAGAACTTACATGGTGCGGGCGTGCAGGTCGTCATGATTACGGGTGACAGCCCCGACACGGCCGAGCGCATTGCCCGCGCGTGCGGGATCCTCAACCGCCAGACAGATATCGTGCTGACGGGCAGTGAGCTTGCCGCTCTGTCCGATCACCAGCTCAAGCAAATGCTTGCTCGCATTGCCGTTGTTGCACGGGCATTGCCCACCGATAAAAGCCGATTGGTTCGCGTGTCGCAGGAGCTGGATAGAGTTGTGGGCATGACGGGCGACGGCATCAATGATGCGCCGGCTCTCCGACGGGCAGACATTGGCTTTGCCATGGGGAGCGGTGCCGCTGTCGCCCAAGAGGCGGGGGATATTCTGATCTTGGATGACAATCTTGCTTCAATCGTCAAGGCGGTGCTGTACGGACGCACGATTTTCAAAAGCATCCGCAAATTCATCACGCTTCAGCTGACCATGAATTTCTGCGCGGTCGGTGTGTCCATGATCGGCCCGTTTATCGGTGTCAACGCCCCCGTCACAGTGGTGCAGATGCTGTGGATCAATCTTATTATGGACACGCTGGGGGGGCTTGCTTTTGCGGGTGAGGCGCCGCTTGTCTCGTATCTTTCGGAGCGTCCCAAACGCCGGGATGAACCCATCCTTTGCCGTTATATGGTCAATGAAATTCTCTTTCTTGGCGGTTATACCGTCGGACTTTGCGTATTGTTTTTGAAGCATCCGACCATTTGCAACCGGTTTCGTACGACGCCCGAGGATCTGTGCCATCTGACCGCCTTTTTTGCGTTGTTTATTTTTGCGTCTGTCTTTAACTGCTTCAACGCCCGAACCGATCGCCTGCGCCCTTTGTCGGGGCTGGCTCAAAACCGTGCTTTTCTTGCGATCATGGCGGCTGTGCTGATCGATCAAATCGCCTTCGTTTATTTGGGCGGCAGTGTCCTTCGCACCATGCCGCTGACGGCGGGCGAGCTCGGCTTGACGGCGCTGCTTGCGCTGAGCGTTTTGCCTGTGGAAAAGCTGCGCGGATTGCTCTGGCGTATGCGTGGGCGGCAAGAACGATATTGATCGAAAAATGTTATAATTTACAGATAAATAAAATAGGAAGGATTTTGCTGCGGAAAATCTCTCGATAATCTTTTTCAAAACGCTTGCTTTTTGCAAGGTGTTATGATATAATGTACCCGGATTACTGTCTGTATGGCAAAAAATCACGGGTGTGTCTCGATGCGCACCAAAGGTGCTGTACAAACCGAGGCCGTCTTTTTGGGGATGTGCCATTGAAAAAATAACGGAGTGTAAAAATCGCTCAAAGCAAGGAGGTTCAAATTTATGAAGAAAATGAAACGGTCGCTGTGTTGGTTATTGACGCTTGCCATGCTCTTTTCGATGATGGCTGCTTTGATTGTCAATGTAGCGGCAGACGGTTCGACCGGCTCTGCAAAAACCGATTCCGGTGTCTGCGGACCCGAGGTGACGTATGAATATTATGATGCAACGCCGGGTGACGGAAAGCCCAGTGGTGTACTTACTATCAAGGGAACCGGCGCAATGACGGACTATGAGCTGACGGACGATAAGACCGTAAATACGCCTTGGGTCGTGGCCGGATATGCGGCTGACATTCAGAAGGTTGAAGTTCTGATGGGCGTAACGACCATTGGCGTGTATGCGTTTTCCGATCTGACGGCTCTGGAGACTGTTGTCATTGAGAGTGGCCTTCAGACTATTAAGCAGTATGCCTTCCGCAACGACAAGGCTTTGGCCGGTAATATCGCATTGCCTGCTACGACCAAGACCATCGAGTCGTATGCGTTTGCTGATTGTCCTGAATTGCTGGTCATTTCCACTCCTAATACCAGCGCATCGGTCAGCAGAACTTTCTCTACGATTGGTAATAACGTACTGTACGTGTATAATGCTGCCGGCGAGGATAACCATGTGCCCTCGCATGGTACGTTGCTCGACGGTGCGGTCACTTGGAGATTCTACAAGGATAACGGCAAATTGGTTGTCAGACCCACCGAGGCCGGAGATGCGGTCGTTATTCCCGACTTCGGCAATGCAGATGCAACGCCTTGGAGCCCCTTCGCGGCTGTTATCAAGGAGATTGAAATTCGCACAGGTATTACGGAAATAGGCCACTATGCGTTTGCCAATCTGCCTCGCGTGATTTCGATCAGCATTCCTGACACGGTTCGCTATATCAGAACCGGAACGTTCAGAAACGCAACCTCCTTGCCTTCTATCGCATTCCCCAAGTCTGTCCGTGTTATTAATGAATACGCTTTCTCCGGATGCAATGCGTTGGCCGAAGCAACTGCTGAAAACAAATTCATGCTGGTGCTGTCGCCGGGTAATGAGCGACTGAGCGCTTTGTTGAACAAGGAGGATAATATTCCGATCACCCGTCCGACCTCGGGTACGTGCGGTGATAATCTGGTTTGGAACTACAATACCGTAACGGGTGAATTGTCGATTACGGGTACGGGCTCTATGGATTCGTACGATTCCGCCGATGATGTACCGTGGTCGTATTATACCTCCCAGATCAAGAGCATTACCGTCGGTGAGGGTGCATTGTTGATTGGTAAAAATGCCTTCAACGGTGCCAATTCGCTCAAGTACGTGACGTTGCCCTCTACGCTGACGGCAATCGAAACGGACGCATTTAATGATTGCGGCAACATCGTTTCCGCCTATATTGATAAGGAAAAAACGTCGCCGCTGGTTATTTTCCCCGGTAATACCGACCTTGAAAGCAAGCTGACATATAAGAGCTCGGCAGCTACGCCGACATCCGGTATGTGCGGCGAGGCCGTGTCTTGGCGATATACCGAAAGCGGTAGGGTTCTGATCATTTCCGGAACCGGCCCGATGTATGATTATGACTCTCCTTCCAAGACGCCTTGGGCGGCGTATATGACAGACATTGAAACGGTGATCGTCACCGAGGGTGTAACGACCGTCGGCAAAAATGCATTGAACGGCGCT
>JAFVZV010000076.1 GCA_017507985.1 Clostridia bacterium | reverse complement strand
GCCAAGATGCCCATCGACGAGATGCACCGCCTGCGCGGCAAGCAAATCGCCATGATTTTCCAAGAACCCATGACCTCGCTTAATCCCGTGTTTACCATCGGCGAGCAATTGGATGAGGTCACCTTCATTCACGTGCCCGGTGCGACCAAGGAAATGGCCAAGGCCAAATCGATGGAGATGCTCAATCTCGTCGGTATTGCTGCGCCCGAGCGTGTGTACAAGGCATTTCCCCACGAGCTGTCGGGCGGTATGCGCCAGCGTGTGATGATCTCCATGGCGCTTGCCTGCAATCCCCGACTGATCATTGCGGATGAGCCGACCACCGCCCTTGACGTGACCATTCAGGCACAGATCCTCGATCTGTTGCGTGATATCAAGACCAAGATCGACGGTTCGGTCATGCTGATCACGCATGACCTGGGCATCATTGCCGAAATGGCTGATTACGTCGTGGTTATGTACGCAGGCCGTGTCATTGAAAAGGGAACGGTGCGTGAGATTTTCCATAATCCTATGCATCCTTACACCATCGGCTTGCAAAAGTCCAAGCCTACGCTGGATTCGAGCGACGATGAGCTGTTCAGCATTCCCGGTAATGTACCCAATCCCATCAATATGCCCAATTACTGCTACTTCAAGGAGCGTTGCTCCAAGTGCATCGGCAAATGCTCGGGCGAATATCCGGGTATGATTCAAGTAAGCCCCACCCACTTTGTGGCGTGCCATCTGTACGATAAGGAGAACGAAAATGGCTGACGAGAAAAAATTGAATACCGAAGCTGTCGTTGATGCTCCCGAGTGCGCGTACGATGACGTGGCAGAGCAGGAAAAATTCCTGACGGCACGTAAGACACAAATCGAAGAGGATAGTAAAAAGCCCTTTGATCCCGATGCCTTGCTTGAGGTTCGCCACCTACGCAAATGCTTCCCCATAAAGAAGTCTATGACAGGCAAGGTGCTGCAGGAGTTGATCGCCGTCGATGACGTGTCCTTCAAGCTCGCGCCCGGTGAAACACTGGGTATCGTTGGTGAGTCGGGCTGCGGTAAAACGACGCTGGGCCGAACCATTCTAAAGCTACATCCCTCAAGCGGCGGTCAGATCATTTTTGACGGCCAGGACATTACCGATCTTAAATCTTCGCAAATGCGTGAGATCCGCAAGAAAATGCAGATCATCTTCCAGGACCCCTATTCCTCTTTGCCTCCCAGAAGCACGGTTGGCGGTATTTTGTCCGAGCCCGTCACGGTACATAATATCGTGCCCAAGGACGAGGTAAAGGACTACGTTCTGGATCTGATGGAAAAGTGCGGTTTACGTGACTACTATTATGAAAGATATCCCCACGAATTTTCGGGCGGCCAGCGTCAGAGAATTTGTATCGCCCGCGCCCTGACGGTCAATCCCAGGTTGGTTGTGTGCGATGAGCCGGTATCGGCACTTGACGTGTCCATTCAGGCCCAGATCATCAATTTGCTCAAGAATTTGCAGCAGTCGATGGGACTGACGTACCTGTTCATTTCGCACGATTTGTCTGTCGTCAAATTCATTTCGGACAAGATCGGTGTCATGTATCTTGGCTCGATGGTCGAGTTTGGCGATAAGAAGGATATTTTCTCGCATCCCTTGCATCCGTATACACAGGCTCTCTTCTCGGCGATTCCTCATCCGAATCCCGATGTTAAAATGAACCGAATCGTACTCAAGGGCGATATCCCGTCACCTGCCAATCCCCCCAAGGGTTGTCGCTTCCATACGCGCTGTCCCTATGCCAAGGAGATCTGCAAGCATGTGCCTCCTACGTATCGAGAGTATGAAAAGGGTCACTTTGCAGCCTGCCACGTGTCGGAGGAGCCTGGAACCATCTGATTTTTAGAGAGGTTGCTTTTATGAGCGAAAAGAAACAAAAAAAGAAAAAAGAAAAGATCATCTATATCGACGACGGCCGCACGATCGCGGATATGTCGGGAACGAGCGGCGGGATGTTTTCTGCCAAAGGGAAAAAAGATCGCCCGAAGCCGGCGGTATCGACGACGCAGACGCCTTGGCAGACCTATTGCAATGCGGTCAAAATGATGTTCAAGCCCATGCTTGTGGTCATTGGTATCATTTCGTTGGCTTTCCTTTTAATGTATCTTTTTGCCAAATAATGCAAAACGAAAAAAGAACAAAAAAGAGACGTTTTCAAGCGTCTCTTTTTTGTTTTTTGCATGTTTTTTACCTTGGAGGGCTGAGGCCAAAAAGAAGGATATATTATTATGATGAAAAAATGCGATTTGTATGTGAAAATATGGTGATGAGTCTTGACAATAAAGGGCGAAGATGGTATACTTAATATAACTGTTTTCTTATTATGGATGAGTGTTTTTTGAACATTCAAGCTAAGGCAGATAAGCTTCGAAAGGAACGTTTTCATGAGCAAAAATTTTGAAAAATTGAAAACAAAGCTCCGCCTTGGCGCGATCATCAGATTTCTTGCGTTTGGTATTGCTTTGGGAGTATTGACAGCTGCGGGTTTTGCGATCGTGCAAAAGTTAGCGGCGATCTCGCCCGATCCCTTGCTTTGCATCGGAGCGGGGATAGGTGTTGCGTTGGTTGCGATAGTGGTGGCGCTTTTGGTTGCATTCCCGACCGAAAAACGGGTGGCCAAGCGGCTGGACGATCAGCTGTCGCTGCGTGAAAAGGTGCAGACGATGATCGCGTTTTACGGCGATCAGAGTGCTATGACGGAAATACAGCGTGAAGATACCGAGCGTATTCTCGGAACGGTTACAGGCAAGCAGCTTCGTCGCAAACGGGTCTGGCTGAATGCAGTACTGCCTGTATTGGCGGTGGCCTTGCTTCTGACGGCATTTGTTTTGCCCGTTCGCACCGAAGGTGCGACGCCCGGAGGAGACTTTGACGGAGAGAATGAGATTTGGGAGCTGACAGAATGGCATATTACCGCGGTTCGCGCTCTGATCGATATGGTCAAGTCGTCCGATATGGTCGAGGACGGCAAGAGCAGTGTGGTTGAAACGCTGGAAAAAATGCTGGCGGATCTGGAATACGTTACGACCAAAACGCACATGAAGCAAACGGTTATGTCCGCGATGGTCAAGATCGATGCAGTCACCGACGGCATCAATACGTACACCCCGCTTGTGCGCGCTATGCGGAATGCGGCAAGTCTCAAACTGAAAGAACTGGCTGAGGCGATGGGCACACCGGTAGATCCGATCATTGAAAGTAAGTATCAAGCGCTTAAGGCAAGCTTTGAGGGAGAAACATTTAAAGAGGATATCAATAGCCTTGCCGCCTCGCTTTCCGTAGCAGTTGATGCGGCAAAGGTGGCAAAGACGGATGCTTTATACGTAGCATTGCAACAGTTTTCGGAGTCGTTGGCGGCATTTGCCAAGACGGTTGACGAGTTGGGCGAGGAAGAACGAGCCACGGCACTGACGCACGTGTTTGAATCGGCGGCGGAGCAGATGAGCGTAGCATTAAGCCAGCAGGGAAGCAACCGTGCAACGACAGACACGGTCAACAACGAGCTGATGAGCATTTTCGGCATTGCGTGGAATGAGCTTCCCGACGAGCTTAAATATTCTGACGATGAAGAAGCCTCTACCGAGGATAACGTGCAGCAGGAGCAGGAAGATGAGGTCATCGGCGGAGGCGGTAAGGGAAGCGGTGAGGTCATTTACGGTAGTGACGACGCCATTTACTATCCCAAGGATGAAACTCACGTCAAATACGGCGACGTAATCGACGAGTACAATGGACAAAAAGTAACGGATATGGAGGAACGCTCCTTGTCGGACGAGATCAAGGCCTTCATCGACAAATATTTCGCCGATCTGTATTACAAAGACAAGAACGATTAACGCAAAGAGAAAGGTAATTTAAAACCATGGAAAATAATCAAAAAGTACAGGCTTTCAGTGAGAAAGTCGCAAAGATTAAGAGCGAGCTTCGCCGAGACGTCGTAGGACAGACCGAAATCATTGATCATGTGATTATTGCTATCATCGCAGGCGGTAACGTGCTGCTGGAGGGTGTGCCCGGTGTCGGTAAGACCCGTCTGGTCCGTTCGCTCGGAAACGTATTGAGCCTGCCTTTCTCCCGTATTCAGTTCACCCCCGACTTGATGCCCTCGGACGTTACGGGTACCAATATCATCGAAAAAGACGAAAACGGTAAACTGAATACCGTCTTCCGCAAGGGTCCCATTTTCGCCAATCTGGTGCTGGCGGATGAGATCAACCGTGCGACCCCCAAGACACAGTCGGCAATGCTTGAGGTCATGCAGGAGCACAAGGTGACCATTGGTAATGATACATATAAGCTGGACGAGCCCTTCTTTGTGCTGGCAACCGAAAATCCCATCGAGCAAGACGGTACGTATCCCTTGCCCGAGGCACAGATGGACCGCTTCGTGTTCAAGCTGATCATGAAATTCCCGGGCAATGACGAGCTGATCGATATCGTCAAGATGACCCAGATCACGATGGACGAAACGGCAAAGGCCGTTGTGAACGGCGAGGAGATTCTCCAAATGAGAGCGTTGGCCGCTACTGTTCCCGTCATCGATGAGGTGCTGGATTACACGGCTCGCTTGGTCTCGGGAACGCACCCCGAGATCGAGGGCGCAAACGATGTGGCTAAGAAATACATTAAGTATGGCGCATCACCCCGTGCGGCTCAGGCACTGATCACCTGCGCAAAGGTCAGAGCATTGATGAACGGAAACTACAATGTTTCCTATGAGGATATCAATGCGTTGGCGGCTCCCGTTTTGCGCCACAGAATCAAGATCAACTACGCTGCCGTTAACGATAAGCTGACGGTTGATGATGTGGTTGCGTTGCTCATCAAGACAACCAAGAAATAAGATATGGGTTATCTGGTTATTAACGAGGAGCTGTTGCAGCAGGTCGAAACGCTGCAGTCGCTTCTGAAAAATAATCTTGGCGGTATGTTCGGCGGTCTGCGCCAAAGTAAGAATTTCGGTTCCTCTTGTGAGTTTGCCGATTACCGCGACTATATGCCCGGCGACGATATCACCAAGATTGACTGGAATGCGTACGCCCGTTTTGATAAGCTGTATGAAAAGCTGTATTTTGACGAGCGCCAGATGCATACAAGAATATATATCGATGCCAGCCGATCGATGGAATACGGCGACAACAAAAAGGCAGAGCAAGCCATTCGCCTGGCGGCAACGATCGCGTATCTCTCAGTCTGCGAGATGGACAGAGTGTCTGTGTACACGATTCGTGAAGGTGAGGTACACGAGATCATTCGCGGCATGGTGGGTAAGGAAACCTATCTTTCCGAAATTGGCAAGCTCAACGATATTGTCTTTGAGGGCGACAGCTACATCAGTCAGGCGATATTGCCCACAAGCGTCGGTCGCGGCGATGGGCTGTCCGTTATTATCTCGGATTTTCTGACCGATAACAATTACGAGGATGCCATTGACTATCTGGCCGATCGCAGACGCGATATTCTCTGTATGCAGATTTTGACTCGCGAGGAGTTCAATCCTCAAATTCGCGGAAAAATGCATCTGTTTGACTCGGAGAATGCGTCGCGCTACTATCGCAAAAACATCGACAGAGAAATTGTCAAGGCGTATAAAGAGGCCCTGAAATATGCCACCGACCGCATCAGGGATTATTGCATGGCCCGCGGTGCTGACTATATGCTGGTCAGTGCCGAGGACAGCGTGAGCGAGATCTTCTTTGGTAAATTGGTTAATATTGGAGTACTGAAGTGAATTTTCTTTTCCCGTTGGGTCTTTTGGGACTGATTGGCATTCCCATTCTGATCCTGATCTATATTATCAAAAGTAAATATGCGGAACAGACGGTCGCTTCCACCTATCTTTGGACGCTGAGTGAGAAATTTCTCAAAAGACGGCGACCCGTCAGTCCCTTGACGGGCATCATTAGCCTGGTTTTGCAGATATTGGCTGTGGCCGCGATCTCGCTGATCATCGCCCATCCCATCATTACCGTTCCTAATTCGGCCAAGGAGTATTGCTTTATTCTGGATGCGTCGGGCAGTATGACGATGGAATCGGAGGGAGTCAGCCGATTTGAAAGAGGCAAGGACGAGATTGAACGTCTGATTGGATCCTCGACCGATGGCAGCCGTTATTCACTGATCGTGGTGAGCGATGTGACGACCACCGTGTTTGAGCAGACCACGGACAAAAAGCAGGCAATCGAGCTGCTGGATGCGCTTGAAGAAGGATACGTAGCGATTGACTATACCGATGCGCTGGGAGCAGCACAGGGATATTTTGACGAGAACCCGTCGGTGTTGACATATCTTGTGACCGATACTACGTATGAAAGCGCGACCAATGTTGAAGTGATCAACGTGGCGGCCAAGGAGAAAAATGCCTCGCTTTCGGGAGTGGTCTGGGATCTGTCGGGCGGACAGCTGACCGTCGAAGGTAGTATCAACTCATATAATCAAGAGCGCGATGTGGTCGTTTCCGCTTATGTCGATGGCGACGAGGTCGCGATTGCGACAGCAAACGTACACGTCAAAACAGGTGGTGTCGCGTCGTTTGAATTGACGGCCACGCTCAAAACGTTTTCGTCGCTTCGTCTGACCGTCAGCGGGCAAGACTCAATGCTGTATGACGACGAATACATGATCTATAACATCAAAAGTGAAGATACCTACAGTATTCTGCTGGTATCGGATACTCCGTTCTTTCTTGAAACAGCACTAGGGGCAGTCGGTCGCACCAAGGTGACCGTGATTTCCCCCGAGGATTACAATTCCACCATTCGTGGCTACGGATTGTATATCTTTGACTGCTGTACGCCCACGCAAGCCCCGACAGACGGTGCGGTGTGGTTCTTTGATCCCAAGGGCAGTGTGCCCGATGCCGGCTTTAGCGTGCAGGGGGAAGTCATACTCTCGCGCGGCGAATTGCTGGAAAAGACCACTTCGTCCTCCAGCATTGCCAACAAGCTGACCCAAAATATCAAAGGCGATGGCATTTATATTTCTGAATACGTTAAATGCAGCTTATATCGTAACTTTACGACGCTGTTTTCCTATAAAGGCAATCCCATCGTGTTTGCCGGCGCCAATGCCGCCGGTCACCGCGAGGTGGTGTTTGCCTTCGACCTGCATCATTCCAACCTGCCCATGCTGGCAGTCGATTTTATCGTAATGGTCGATAATCTGATGACCTTCTCTTTCCCCGACGTTATCGAAGAGGTGAATTACTATGCGGGAGATGAGGCGGCAGTCAACGTCATTGCCAATTGCAACAGCATTCGCGTGCAAAGTCCTTTGGGCAAGGTGACGTATCTCAACACCGATCTGGCGACGGCGACCTTCCCTTTGAGTGAAGTGGGAACGTATACCATTACCGTGACGGTGTCCAACATTCCGAGTGAATTCTACATTTATTCTGCCATGCCGGAGGGAGAGCGAATCCCCACCCCGAGTGCGCAGAGCATCGGTCTGCAGGGCGAAGCAACGGCCGATGGGTTTGACGGGACGTATGACCCGTTGATGATCTTGTTTATTTGCTTGGCGCTCTTGTTCCTGGCGGATTGGATGGTGTATTGCTATGAGAAATATCAGCTTCGATAATCCTTTGTGGCTGCTGTTGCTCATTCCGCTGGCCATCGGTGTTCTCGTTCCTTTCTTTATCGCCATTGGAAGGGACAACAAGAGCAAAAGCGTCATAACGTCCTTAATCCTTCATATCGCCATATTGCTTTTGGTCGGGCTGGCGGTAGCAGGCACCGTCATTACGACGGTCATGACCGAAACGCACGTTATTGTCGTGGCAGACGTTTCGTATTCGACCAACCAAAATCTTGACCAAGTGGACAAGACGATTGCGGACATTCAAGCGTCGCTTCCAAAAAATTCCAAGCTCGGTGTCATTTGCTTTGGCAAGGACTATGTGCTTCACACCGAGCTGGGCAGCGAGGTGACCAGCGTAAAGGATGCGGCAGTAGATGACACCGCAACCGACATCACCTCGGCACTGGAGTATGCAGCAACCTTGTTTGGCGAGGGCGTTCTCAAGCGTGTGGTGTTGGTGACCGACGGCAAAGAAACGGTCAGCGAAGACGTCACGGGCATGGTTGCCGCAGTGGAACGTCTGGTGGCACAGGATATAGCAATCGACGCGATCTATCTGAACAGCAATTTGCAAGAGGGTGTCAGCGAGGTTCAGCTGACGGGCGTGGAGTATACCAAGGCAACCTATCTGAACCACCAGACTACGGCAGATGCGCTGGTACAGGCCAATACGGACACCCGCGCGATCGTTTCCGTTTATCGCGACGGTGCCAAGCTATTTGAGCGTGCCGTGGAATTGACCAAGGGCTACAACGTGGTGAACTTCGAGCTTCCGACGGACGCGGCGGGCAATTTCAGCTATGAAATCCGCGTGGCGGCAGCCGAGGACGCCTCGGCGTATAACAACAGCTATTCCTTTGGGCAGACCGTAAGCGACGAGATCCGCTCGTTGCTGATTACTTCTAATCCGGCAGACATTTCTGCGATTGCCGCGCTGTACGGCGACAAAGCGAGCATTGACGTTATGCTCATTTGTTCGGATCACAGAGAATTTAATAAGGCCAAGGAGCAGTTTGCTAACCATCCGACGGTCAAGCTGGACGAGGATCCCCGCAACGTCCCTTGCAGCGTCGAGGAGCTTTGCCTGTACGATGAGATCGTGCTGTCGAGTATGGATATCCGTGAAGTGAACAACGTTTCCGCCTTCGTTGAAAGCGTGGAAACGGTTGTTTCGCAGTACGGAAAGAGCCTTGTGACCATCGGGGACACCAAGATTCAGAATAAAGAAGACAGCACGCTGGAGAGCCTGGAAAATATGTTGCCCGTCAAATTTGGTAACAGTGCTCAGGATCCCAAGCTGTATACCATTGTTATTGACGTGTCTCGCAGTATGTATACGGCCTCGCGTCTGGCGGTTGCCAAGCAGGCGGCCATTCATTTGCTCAATCTGCTTAGCGACGAGGACGACGTAGCCGTTGTCACCTTTGCGGGGGACATCAAGATCATTCAGGCGACGACCAAGGCGGTCAACCGTGAGGACATTGCCAAGAAGATCAATGCCATTCAGCCCAGCCAAGGCACTTCCATTGGCGGCGGTTTGGCCGCAGCACTCAATCATATCGTCAATCAGCAACACTCGCAAAAGCAAGTCATGTTGATCAGCGATGGTATGAACTACACGGCCGAGATCGTCAAGATCGAGGACAAGGAAATGACGCCTGTCCAGGTGGCGCAGTATATGTACGCCCATGACATTTATCTTTCGACCATGAACCCATACAACAATGAGGCGACGGGCGTTTCCATGCTGAAAAATCTGGCGGCTGCAGGCAATGGCGAATATTACTACATCAAAGACGAATCGGCGCTGTCCGAGCTTGTCTTCTCGGATATTGCCGATGATGTGACCGAATCCGTCGTCGAAGGAGAAACGCTGGTTCATATTGCTCGTCCCAAGGATGACGCGATGAAGGGCGTGTCGTATCTGCCGTCTATCATGGGCTATGTTCACAGCAAAGCCAAGATCAGTGCTTACACTGTGCTGACGGTGGATTATAAGAAGGCAAGCGGCGATATCGTTGAGGTGCCCCTGTACGCCTATTGGAAGTACGGTAACGGTAAGGTTTCTTCCTTTACGGGTGCGGTTTCGGGCGATTGGGCTACCAATTGGCAGTCGACGGCAGGGCAGACGTTCATGCAGAACGTGCTTGACGTCAACATTCCCGAGCAAAAGATTGACTATCCGTATTCGCTGGATGTAAGATATGACGGTATTTATTCCAATATTGAGATCATTCCCGCTGTGCTCAATCCGTATGCGACGGTTGATGTTACCATCACCCACCCTGACGGGACGAGTGTAACCGAGCGACTGACCTTTGATGCATCACGGTATTTTTACCGTTTTGAAACCCCTGTATTGGGGCGGTACGCCATCAGCGTGACCTACAGCGCGCCATCGGGTACCTTTACATCGACTTCTGATTTTTACATTTCTTATTCTCCCGAATATGACAGCTTCGCTAATTTTGACGCTTCGACGCTCCATGCGGCCATACGGCACCGCGGAACGGTCAGCGAGGGTAAGATCCCCGATCTTTCAAATACCGATGCCCGTGTGGCAACCTATCGCCTGACCTTTACTGTACCGTTTATGATTGCGGCAGTTGCACTTTACGTCATAGACATCATCATCCGCAAGATGAAATGGAGCGACATTAAGGGTCTGTTCAAACGATCCGCTGCCAAAACGAAATGATCGCGGCGATGAATACTGCCGTGACCAAACAAAAGAAAGAAATGGTTAGATTCAAATGAAAAAAAGCTTCATACTCTTGTTGGTCGTCTTGCTTGCGCTATCCATGACGGCGTGTGGCGAATATCGCCCACCGCTGCAAGGACCTGGGAACGATGCCGGCGACAGCGAACCGGACGCGCCCCCCGGCTCTACCCAAGATCCTGTGGACGATCCCGATGCCTTTACCGTGTCCATCCGATATAACGGACAGCCCTATATTCCAAAAGCCAAGGATGAAATGAAGGCTCAATGGACGGACGGCTTTTCCTTCTATGTTGCCGATTTTGGAGCGGACGGCGTAGCTCGTGTGGCGGGGCTGGACGGTGACTATCAGGTTACGCTGAAAGGATTGCCCGAGGGTTATCTGTATAATTCCAACGCTTACGTAGCGACCAACAATAAAAAGAATATTATTATTGATATTTACAAGCCCTTGCGTACCTCGGGGTACGGTACAGGCATGTACGATTGCATTGAGATCAGCAAAACGGGCGTGTATCGTGTACAACTGACCAGCGCTGATCATAAGGTGTTTTTCCAATATGCCCCCAGTACGAGCGGTACGTATTCGGTTGAATCCTGGGTGAGCACGGCCGAAGGAAATTACAATCCTATGGTTGACGTGTATACAGGATCGGTCGCGTATAAGACCTTTTCCTATACGCTCAATGACGGCGGTATTTCTTCCGGCTATACCCAAAACTTCAAACATATCGTAGAGATCGCGGACGAGCAGATCAGCACGGGCGGTCAAGCGGTGTTTACCTTTGCGGTTCACGCTGATTCCAAAAACGGTATTTATCCCATTTACGTCGACATTGCCGTTCAGCTTAACGGATCGTTTTCGTTGGGACTTGGCAACGCACAGATTATCATTCCCACCGAGGATTTTAAGCAAACACCCGAATATGATCCAAGCGAGTACACCTTCAAATGGGCAGAAACGACCACCAGAGGCGTCGAGGGGCGTTACGAATATGACGGAAGTATGTTCAAGCTGTGGTCCAAAGACGATGGCGGCGACGGATACTACCACGTATATGATGCCGAAACCAATACCTACGGTGAGATCCTGTACGCCAAGATCTCACAACCGCACCGCTTTACCGACCTCGCGTTTACACACGTCGAGGATCCGGGTAACAAGTCGCTGACGGTCTATGGCACGGAAAATCATAAGCTGTTCATCCAGGGACTTCCTGATCTTTTGATCGATCCTCCCGGTGACAATGGCCCGTATTTCTGCGGCACCGACTGCCCTTGCCGAAACGATGGAGATTGCATCGGTATTTGCGGTGAATCCTGTACCAAATGTTCGGTCAATTGCCGGCATCTGCCCGATGAGATCGTAGCAGAGATTCAGGTTGACGGTTTTCCCAAGCATCTGTTGGGCTACGCCGCCTTTACCAACTCGGACGGTGTATATGCCGTGACCGAAGAACTTCGTCACTTTTTGCAGGGCTTCAGCGTCTCTCAACGCTACTTTGCTGACGGACAAGGTTGGGTAGAATCCAATCCCACCGTCAAAGTCGATGCGACGGAAGAGGATCAGTGGCTGTTTGCCTGCGGCTATTACGTAAAGAAATAACGAAATACGGTTTTGTTCCCTTGCCGAGGGCTTCTCGGCCCACATTGTTTTGATTTCAAAGAAATTTTGAAATAAATTTTTCAAGGAGGCTCTTTATTATGAAGAGACATATTGCTTTATTGGTATGCGTTCTGTTGCTTGTAACGATGCTGTTTGTTGCTTGTGACAACGGAAACGACACTCCTGTTGTTGACGCACACCAACATACCTACGGTGACGTCTGGGCGATGGACGACACCAATCACTGGCATGCGGCAACCTGTAAGGATGGCGATGATTGTGCTACCGCGAAGGTTTCCGTAGCTGCCCACGCGGATGCTGACAAGAACAGCATTTGTGACGTCTGTGGATATGACTATGCTCATACGCACACTTATGCGACCGAATTCACTTCGGATGAGAGTGGCCACTGGTACGCAGTTAGCTGCGGATGCTCTGTCGATGTGAAGGATAAGGCAGCGCACACCGATGCCGATAACGACGGTGCGTGTGACGTCTGTGCATATGACGGCGGTCATGAGCACACCTTTATCACCGATGCATGGGCGATGGACGAGAATAACCACTGGCATGCGGCAGGGTGCGGCCATAGCGTTATTGAGGACGAAGAGGCTCACGACTATGACGATATGGGCTTGTGCGCGGTCTGTGGCTATGTCAAGGGTGCCATCACGGTCGATAAGGCTGTGGAAATGGGCGAATACTATGACAATCTTGTCAATGGTGGTCATGTTGACTTTGAGTATGACACATGGACCAAGTATCAGTTGTCGATCGATTATTTGTTGGGTGCCAATAGCTCCAGCATTGTCGAGAAGAACCTGAACTATGATGAGCAGACATCCTACTGGTACATGCTGTACAACGGCACGATATTCGGTATCGAAGAATATGCCGACGGCTCGATCGGCAAGGCCTATGAGCCTGCCAGCGCATTGATCGACGGTTACGCATTCTCGCAGGTATTTGGTGAGGACGACGATGCGGAGGACACCTTCTACGGTGTTACTGCTATGATCACCGGCTTGTATGAGATGGCAAAGGCCAATCCCAATGGTGATCTGACCGAGTTTATCATCAGCTACGAGGGTATGCCTGTATACGTCTTTACCTTCTCGCAGCCTATTGCATACGGTGATACCGTGGAAACGATGTATCAGGTTCAGGTTGCATTTGCTTTGGGTGAGGATTATACCTACAAGTACGCATACGTTGCTTCTGCTAAGTATAACTGCGAGGCGGATGTCAACGAAAATGCAGATGCTCCCAAGACCTATCACACCACCAATCTCGTCCCCAATACAGTATACAACTACTATGTTGAGCAAACGAGTGGCAAGCGTGATCTGGAATTCAAATACAATCCCGAGGCAGTCTTCCTGACGGATTACAAGTTGTATGAGAAGCTCGGCTTTGAGGATATATTTGATGATAATGGTGACTGGATTGGTAGCAAGCCTATTCTGAGCGAAACTCCTCTGGGCGATACTATCACGTTCGAGGCAGGCGCGACCTTCTCCATGTGCTTTGCTGAGATACTTCCCGAAACCGCAATTCTTAACCTGGACAATGTCGAAATCATATATGACGGCGGTGATACCTCCTATTGGAACGGCACGATCATGCTGTTCGGCGGCTCTCAGGGAACCTATACCTTGACTTTAAAGACAGCACAGACGACCAGAACGTTTGCTGTTGAAATCACGGCTCCTTCCGTGACCGAGATCTATCCGACGGTCAGCGAGAACGGCATATTTGCCGATAAGAATACACACACTGTATACGTTGATGAAAACGGCGCAGCAAGTGTAATTTTCAGTGCAGGCGTTAACGCTTATGCGGACGGATCCTTTACGGCAGCTCTGGCAGCCGGTGCGACCGGTGCGACGCTGACCGATAACGGTGACGGTACGTATACTTTGAATATTACTGAAGTTGGCACATGGGAAATTACCATTACCTCCAAGGCAAACGCAGAGATCTCCAGTACGCTGACGGTTACGGCAGCAGAGCTTCCTTCGTTTGATATTTCTGATGTTCTTAACGGCAAGTATGAGGTTACCTTCTTCGGCATGACGATGTATGAGATTACCTTTAATCCGATCGCAGCAGACGGTACAGCCGGTACGGTTACTGTCGTTGATAATAACAACACCGGATGGACGGGTACGTACGATTATCTGTATGCAGGCGGCGAGCTGACCTACTCCAACGCAGACGGTGTTGCAGCGTTCCCCTTCTATCTGGATAATGCGCTTGGCACATTCGTTTGGAATAACAATACAAACTTTGCTGTCACTCATACCGAAGCACAAACACCTTCGGGCGGCAATGAGCTGGACGGTACTTACAATATCAACTTTATGATGGACGGTCTGTATGTTCTGACCTTTGACAACGGAACGCTGACCATCGAGGATAACAACACCACTATTTACAGCGGCACATACACCTATACCGGATCTCCCGCGACCGGAATGGTCATTCTCAACGCAGACGGCAGTGAGAGCGATATCATTATTGGTCTGGGAATGGACGGTAATCCTACCTTCCAGTGTGCAAATCTGATGATGCCCCAGCCGCTGGTTAAGGTGGAAGGTGATGAGGGCGGCGATATATCAAGCGGTCCGAATGGTGAATATGTTGTGGATTTCAATGGTCTGATCCTGTATACGCTGACGTTCGATAACGGCACACTAACAATTCAGGATGACAACACAAACGCGTATTCCGGCACATACACCTACGAGCTTAATTCTTATGGCGGTATTGACGTTTACAAGGATGGTGAGCTAACGTGGGATATTATGATTTCCGTTTCGTATGACGGAAGCTACACCTTCCAGTGTCCCGGCCTGATGATGGCACAGCCTCTGGTTCCTGCGGGCGGCGGTGACGAGGGGGGCGAAACCTCGGATAAGCTGACAGTCGGCAATAACTCTGTTCTGGTCGAAAACGCTTGGATGGGTACCTACATTGACTTTACCGCACCTGCAACTGGCAACTATACGTTGGCCGCTGCTCCCGGTGAGAATAACGCGTTCATTATGATCGAGGACGCATATGGCTCGGAAATGCTCGAGTTGCCCTACTCCTTCTATTTGTGGGAAGGCGATACGATCACCTTCCTCGTTCTGACCGGAAATTATGAGCCCGACACCATTGATCTGGTTGTTACGCAGGACGGCGGTTCCCAGGGTGGCGATGAGCCGGCAGACAATGTACTGGTATTGGGTGAGAACAGCGTCTATGTCCAAGTTCTCAATTTCTGGCCTCAACAGACCGAGATGACCTTCACGGCACCCTGGGCGGGTACCTTCACGCTGTCCTTGGCGGCTGGGGAGCTCAATGCGGATATTTACGATGCCATGGGCAACTGGATCGAAAATATCCCCTACACCTTTACACTGGAGGTAGGAGAGAGCATTACGTTCAACTTTGCGACTCTTGACTTCATGCTTGAGGAAGATTATATTGATATTGTGATCACAGAGGGTGAAGCGCCTGCCGAAGAGCCGGGTCTGCCTCTTGTTCTTGGCGAGAACAGCGTTTACGTCACGGTCACCAACTTCTTCCAGGATCAGACCAAAGTCACCTTTACCGCACCCTTCGCCGGAACGTTTACCGTTTCTTGGGCGGACGGTGAGATCAATGGCGATCTGCACGATGCATTTGGCAACTGGATCGAGTTCATGCCCTATACCTTCACGCTGAGCGAAGGTGAGGCCATCAACTTCTATGTTCAGTCGGCTGATTTTATGATTACCGAGGATTTTATCGACATCATGATCACCGAAGGTGAAGCGCCTGCCGAAGAGCCGGGTCTGCCTCTTGTTCTTGGCGAGAACAGCGTTTACGTCACGGTCACCAACTTCTTCCAGGATCAGACCAAGGTCACCTTTACCGCACCCTTCGCCGGTACGTTTACCATTTCTTGGGCGGACGGTGAGACAAACGGCGATCTGTATGATGCATTTGGCACCTGGATCGAGTTCATGCCGTATACCTTCACGCTGAGCGAAGGTGAGTCTATCAACTTCTACGTTCAGTCGGCTGACTGGGAGATTACAGATGACTATATCAATGTTGTGATCATCGAAGACAGCGATGATAATACCGGTGACGAAAATGCTTCTATCGTCGGTACATACAGCGGCCTTGATGGATTTGACAATGTTATTGATATTATCATTACCGATACCACCATTACCTTTAAGGGTTTCAGAAAAGATACCGTGTTTGGATATACGCTGAACAGCGGTATCGTTACCATGTACTTGAACGGCCAAGAGGTTACCAATCCCCTGTCGGGATACGTTGAGCTGGATGCTAACGGCGTTCCTTGTGTAGCTGTGAACAATGGCACCGAATATCAGTTGACGTTTGTCAGCAGCTCTGTGGAGGATGACTCCAATGGCTTGGACGGTACGTACCATGTTAATTTTATGGGCTACATCATGTATTCGCTCACCTTTGATAACGGTACGCTGACGATTGTAGACAATTGGAACGGAAAATATACCGGTACTTACACCTATGAGGGAATGCCCGAGACCGGTATGACCATCTATAATGCGGATGGTAGCGTGAGTGATATTCTGATCTCACTTGCTTTGAATGGTAAACCCACCTTCCAGTGCGCCGGCATGGTTAGTACATATATCTTGGAGAAGGACAACGGAACGGATGAACCCGAAACCGAGCTTGTTCCCGATTCTGTACTGACGATTCCCGAAGCAAATGAGCTGGGTGCTGCTCAAGATAATAATGCATACACCGAAGAAAAGTATTATGTAACAGGCGTAATTACTAACGTGGCAAACACCAAATACGGTAATGTTTATATCAAAGATTCCGAAGGCAACGAATTCTTCATTTACGGCCTTTACACGGCGGACGGCAGCCTCAGATATGATGCGATGGACATCAAGCCCGTTGCCGGCGATATTATCGTTGTTCACGGTGTTGTCGGCAATTTCAATGGTGCTCCCCAGATGCAAGACGGATGGATGACCGAGTATATTCCCGGTGAGGACGAGGAAGAGCCTGAAACTCCCGATACCCCTTCCGATGAGGCATTGGTTGTTTTTGACTTCGGCCCGAATGGTGATGCTGCCCATAAGGACGGCAACGATCTGGGTGCGGAGTATTCCTACACCGAGGGTGATTACACCTTGACACTGACCGAAATGAGCAAGGTTTACGGTCCTGCTTTTGACGCAAAGGGCAACTCCTGCATCAAGATGGGTACCGGTAGCAAGACCGGTACGCTCACCTTCACCGTTGCTGATGGCGTTAACAAGGTTGTGATCCGTGTTGCTGCTTACAAGGCAAACGCCGCTAAGGTAACCGTGAACGGTACCGAGTATGACGTTTCTGCAAACAAGTCCAATGACGGGTCTTACGCAGAGATCGTGATCGACACTTCCTCCGCTAAGACGGTTACTGTTGCAACCGTTTCCGGCGCTTACAGAGCCATGATCGATTCTATTGCATATTACGCAAACTAAGATTTTATTTAGACGCCTCGCATCCTCGGATGCGGGGCGTCCTTGTGTGTTGGCATTGTAAAAATTTTGTGAAAGAGCGGTGCATTTTGACGCAAGGACTTGCATTGTGTGGGCGTTTGTGATAAAATAAAGTGTTTGATCGAGTTTGATTGTTATGGAGGATTAGAATGAAACGTATGAATAAGAGATTACTTGCTCTGCTTGCTTGCTTGCTTGTAATGGTAGCAATGCTTGCCTTGGTGGGCTGTAACGATGATAAGCCGGAAAACAAGCCTTGCCAGACACACACGGATGCCAATGAGGACGGTGTGTGCGATGTATGCGGTGCGGCAGTTGAGATAGAGGTCTGTGACGATCACATCGACACGGACGGTGATAATTTGTGTGAGATCTGCGGTGCTGTTTGTGTGCCGCCTCTGGACTGCACGATTCTACTCAAAGATGAGCAGGGAAATGCCATGGCGGGAATTTCGCTGACGCTTCAAGGTGAAGACGCTATGGTGGTGAAAGCGGTGACCGATGCTGCGGGAAAAATCGCAAAGGCCATCGTTCCCGGTAAATATACGGTTAATTTTGAAGGACTGGCCGAGGGCTGGTACGTTGAGGGCAACGCGTCCGTCATTGAGATTGCGGATGGTTCGATCAGCTTTGATTTTGTTGCTATCGACAACAACCCTGACGGATCGGAGGAAAAACCCTATTATGTGGGTGATGAGAGCGTGAGCTTGACCTTCCCGGCTGGTGCGACATATTTTTGCTTTACCCGCGGTACGAGCAGCAGATATTTGGTGGTTGAAAATGCCAACGCCAAGGTCAGCTATGAGGGAACAGACTATTTGCCCGAGAATGGGGTAATCCGTATTTTGGTTGCGGGGGCGGCAGATACCAACTCTACCATGCCATTTACTGTGACCAACACGTCGGACGCTGAAAACACCATTGCGGTTCGTTTTGAATCCTTGCCCGGCACGCAGGATAATCCGTATGAATCTGTGCTGGATCAGGTGTTGACGGCTGATGTTCCCAAGGAGGGAACGGTCTACTATAGCTTTACTGCGCAAAGTAGTGGTTATTTGGTGCTGACGAGCGAAACGGAAGCCAATAATATCATGATGTACAACCTGACCAGCTACGTTGTTACGGGATATACTGACGGTGGTAAGTCTGTTTGCATTTTGGTTGCGGCGGGCGATACGGTGTCGATTTCGATTGCATCCAAGGCAATGGATGATGTCAATTCTGTACAGTTTAAGTTGGAGCTTCACAGCGGTGCGGCGGGCGATCCTGTCCCTGTCTATGGTAATGGCTCTCTTCGCCTTGCCGCAAGCGGTGCGATCTCGCTGGTCTATCATGGCGAAAGTAAAACCATGAGCGTGCCGGCTGACAGTCTCACCTTAGCACTGAACGGTGTGGCACAGGAAAGCACAGGTGGCAGCTACATTTTCGTAGTTGCTGAAGGTGATGTGATCGCGCTGACCAACACGACCGAGGACCGTGTGGACGTTGGGTTTATGCTGTCTTGATAAATGATGATGAATACCACCCAGTGAGCACTGGGTGGTATTTGCTTTTTGATTGAATACCACAATATATTAGGTCTTTGTCAACGACACACCACAATAATTAGTGAGAAAACAAGAAAAATGAGAAAAGAACGAGAGATATGCTCTTGACAATTTGCGTGATATCGTGTATACTATCCTTGGCTTTGTATGACTGACGGATTTGCGGAGTACCGCATGGGAGTGCAAAGCAGCAATGCCGACCGTCTGGGCGATTCTTTTGAGTAAAGGAGAAACGTATGAAACACAACAATTGGCAAGGTTTCAAAGAAGGTGTCTGGCAGGAGGAAATTAACGTCCGCGATTTTATCCAGACAAACTATCGTGTGTACGAGGGCGATGACAGCTTTTTGTCCGGCCCGACCGAGCGTACAAGCGAGCTGATGAAAAAGGTGCAGTCGCTATTCGCGCTGGAGCGTCAGTATGGAGGCGTGTTGGATATCGACACGGCAACCGTTTCATCGCTGACAAGTTATACTCCCGGGTATATTGACAAAGCGAACGAGCTGATCGTGGGTCTTCAGACCAATCGTCCGCTCAAGCGCGGTGTCAACCCTTTTGGCGGAATGCGCATGGTGCGCAATGCTTGTGAGGCTTACGGCTACAAGCTCAGCCCCAAGGTAGAAGAGGAATTTCGTTTCCGCACGACGCACAATGACGGCGTGTTCCGTGCCTACACGGATGAGATGCGTCAGGCGCGTAAGTGCCACGTAATTACAGGTCTGCCTGATGCCTACGGCCGCGGCAGAATCATCGGTGACTACCGCCGCGTTGCGCTATAAGGTGTTGATCGCCTGATCGAAGGCAAAAAGCGTGATAAAGCCAAGCTGGCCGACGGTGATTTTGATGCCGAGCATATCCGTTTGGATGAGGAAGTGGCAAAACAGATCGCCTTCCTTGGCTATATGAAAGAGATGGCCGCCATGTACGGCTACGACATCAGCCAGCCTGCGAAGAATACTCGCGAGGCCATTCAATGGACCTATTTTGCCTACCTTGCTTCGATTAAGGAGCAAAACGGCGCCGCGATGTCGCTGGGTCGCGTGAGCACCTTCTTTGATATTTATATTGAGCGCGACCTGCAAAACGGCACGCTGACCGAAGAGGGGGCGCAGGAGCTGATGGACGATTTTGTCATCAAACTGCGTATGGCGCGTCATTTGCGCACACCCGAATACAACGAGTTGTTCGGCGGCGATCCCATGTGGATCACCGAGGCTGTCGGCGGCATGGGTGAGGATGGCAGAACACTTGTTACCAAGTCCAGCTTCCGCATCCTCAACACGCTGTATACGCTTGGTTCCTCTCCTGAGCCCAATCTGACGGTGCTGTGGTCGAATGACCTGCCCACGCCGTTTAAAAAGTTCTGTGCCAAGGTATCGGTCGATACCGACTCCATCCAGTACGAAAACGATGACATCATGCGCCCCATTTACGGTGATGATTATGCCATTGCTTGCTGTGTGTCGGCCATGAAGCTGGGCAAGCAGATGCAATTCTTTGGCGCTCGTTGCAATCTGGCCAAGCTGTTATTGATCGCGCTCAATGGCGGTTACGATACGACCAGCGGTCTTCACATCGGTCCTCAAATGCCTGTGTTGAATATGGACAAGCTGGATTACGACGAGGTCGTTGCGCGCTTTGACATTTATCTTGCATGGCTGTCCAAGCTATACGTCAACACCATGAATATCATCCACTATATGCACGATAAGTACGCCTATGAGAAGACACAAATGGCTCTGCACGACACATATGTGGAGCGTTTCATGGCCTTTGGTATTGCGGGTCTCTCTGTTGTGGCTGACTCATTCAGTGCCATCAAGTACGCAAGCGTCCATCCTATCAAGGATGAGCAGGGCTTTATTGTGGACTTCAATACGGTTGGTGAATTCCCGACCTACGGCAACGACGACGACCGTGTCGATTTGATTGCCAAGGAATTGACCCACAAGACCATCACCGAGCTACGTCGGACGCCGACCTACCGCAAAGCAATTCACACGCTGTCGGTGTTGACCATTACCTCTAACGTTATGTACGGCAAGCATACGGGCGCGACGCCCGATGGCCGAAAGGCCACGGCGGCCTTTGCTCCCGGCGCGAATCCCATGCATAACCGCGAAAAGAACGGTGCGCTGGCCTCGCTTAATTCGGTGGCCAAGATTAGTTATGACGATTGCCGTGATGGTATTTCCAACACCTTCTCCATCACGCCAGCCGCACTTGGCAGAAGCGATGGGGAGCGAGTGGACAATCTCGTTTCCATTCTGGACGGCTATTTCGCCAAAAAGGCACACCATATCAACGTCAATGTACTCAATCGCGAAACGCTCATAAAAGCATATGAGGATCCCGAGGCATACCCCAATCTGACCATTCGCGTGTCGGGCTATGCCGTCAACTTCCATAAGCTCTCTCGCGAGCAACAGCGTGAGGTTATCAGCCGTACCTTCCACGAGGTAATGTGATATGAGTGCGACGGGATGGATACATTCCATCCAAACGCTTGGCACGTTGGATGGTCCCGGCGTCCGTTTTGTGGTGTTCACCCAAGGGTGTAATTTGCGATGTGGCTGTTGCCACAATCCCGACACGTGGGACTGCCATGGCGGAACCCAATACAATGCGGATGAACTGGCGATGAGAGCTGCGCGCTACCGCGAATATTTTGGCGATGCAGGCGGTGTGACGGTCTCGGGTGGGGAACCCCTGCTGCAGGCCTCCTTTGTTTCGTCCTTTTTTGAGGCGTGCCATCAAAAAGGAATGAACACCTGCCTTGATACGTCGGGCAGCCTGCTGACGGATGAGGTTAAAGAATTGCTTGCCAAGACGGATCGGGTTCTGCTGGATGTCAAATACCCCACGGACGAGCAGTATCGCGCGTATGTTGGTTGCGGCATCGACGCGCCACTGGCCTTTCTCAATTACTTAAACGAGCAGGGAATTGCCACGACGCTTCGTCAGGTCATTATTCCAACGCTCAACGATAATGAGGAAAACGTCGCATTTCTTTGCGAGCTTGTCGTGTCGCACGCCTGCGTTGACGCAGTCGAGCTGTTGCCGTTTAAAAAGCTGTGCACCGTCAAGTATGAGCAGATGGGTTTGCCTTTTCGCTTTGCGAATTATGATGAGCCTTCACTTTCCGTGGTTGAGCAGATGCAAAACAAAATACAAGCGGCGCTTGTCCGCTGATGACACATCCCGCCAAGTCTTGCACTTCGGCGGGTTTTGTGATATAATGAAAAAAGAAACGCAAGGAGGCGATTGTGATGAGTCAAATTACTACCGTGCTGTTCGATCTGGACGGAACGCTGTTGCCTATGGATCAGGACGTGTTTGTCAAGGCCTACTTTTCCCGCATTGCTGCCAAAATGGCGCCGCGTGGCTATGAACCCAAGGCGCTGATCGACGCCATTTGGGCAGGAACGATGGCTATGGTCAAAAATGACGGCAGTTGCACCAATGAGCAAGCCTTCTGGGCTACGTTTGCGGCGATTTTGGGTGAAAAAGTACGTGCCGAGGAGCCTGTCCTTCGCGAATTTTATAAAAACGAATTTCAAAACGTGCAAAAGGTGTGTGGATATCATCCCTCGGCCGCTGAGATCGTGCGTGATCTCAGGGAGCGCGGTATTCGCGTCGTGCTTGCGACCAATCCCATTTTCCCTGCTGTTGCCACCGAGAGCCGCATCCGCTGGGCGGGACTCGAACCCGAGGACTTTGAGCTTTATACTACCTATGAAAACTCGCGTTACTGCAAGCCTACGCTGGCCTATTATGAGGATATCCTTGCGACACTTGGCGTGTCGGGCGAGGAGTGCGTCATGGTCGGCAACGACGTGAGCGAGGACATGGTTACCGAGCGCCTTGGCATGAAGACCTTTCTTTTGACCGATTGCCTTATCAATAAAAATGGCGAGGATATTTCCAAGTGGGCGCACGGCGGCTTTGAGGAATTGAAGGAGTTTTTGATGCAGTTATAAAGGAGGGACAGTATGGAAAATAATTACCGTGTTGTCAAGCTGAAAAAGAAAATATGGCTATTTATCTTTGGTATATTCGCGGCCGCTGTGATGTTGACCATTGTGACACGGAATTGGACAGGCTTGTTAATTCCCGGGTTGTTTCTTGCGATTTCTGTTGTAATGGGGAAAAGAGAACGTATTCTCTATAACGAAAAAGAAGTGCTTCTGACTATTTTGCCCGGCAGAACTGAGCGCCTTGCGTGGCATCAAATTCAGGGTGTTACCATAGAATTAAAAAGCAAATGGGGGCGCCGTCATTATTTGGTGTGGAAAATGACGATTTCCTATTACGATTATTTGAATCGCCTTCAAACCGTCGAGAAGAATTATTCTGATCTGGACGGCGCACAGGAATTTTATGAGTGCTTCAAAAAAGTCAAAGGTTATGATTGGTAGTCATCAAACACCAGCTTGCAAAATGGAATATCATGAAAGGAAAGCACATCAATTGATGCGCTTTCTTTTTTGAATTTCCAAATTTTATTGACACATCAACACAAATGTGTTAAAATATAAACAAAGTAAGCTCTTGAGTTTTGACCAAATTTGAATGAGAATGGAGAGTTTCTATGCAAAACGTAGATCCCAAGTATCAAGCTCTGTTTACCCCCTGGAAGATCGGCAACGTGGAGATCAAAAACCGCATCGTGCTGTGTCCCATGGGCGGTACGTCGCTGTTCGGCTGGTTTGAATTGACCGGCTGTAAATTCGACAAGGAAGCGGCCAAGTTCTTCCTCGAACGCGCCAAGAACAACGTCGGTCTGATC
>JAFVZV010000075.1 GCA_017507985.1 Clostridia bacterium | reverse complement strand
TCGGGAAATCCGGTCCCTTGATGACCTCCATCAGCTCCTGGATGGAGACGTCCGGATTGTCAATCATCCTGACCACGCCGTCGATCACCTCACCGAGGTTATGCGGCGGGATGTTCGTAGCCATACCGACCGCAATGCCGGAGGCATGGACAGCGCTTCTTCTTGGTCATGGGTGACGTAAATGAAGGTAATTCCTGTGCGCTTTTGCATATTTTTCAACTCGACCTGCATATCCTTGCGCAGCTTGAGGTCAAGTGCGCCGAGCGGCTCATCGAGCAGTAGTACTTTGGGGTGGTTGATCAGCGCGCGGGCAATGGCAACACGTTGCTGCTGACCGCCCGAGAGCGTGGTCACCTTGCGGTGCTCAAATCCTTTAAGGTTGACCATGGCCAACATATCCTTGACTTGGCGCACGATCTCCTTTTCGGGGACGTGCTTCAGTCGCAGACCGAACGCGATATTCTCAAAAACGTTCAAGTGAGGAAACAGAGCGTACTTTTGGAATACGGTGTTGACAGGGCGCTGATAGGCAGGGATGTCGTTGGTCAGCTTGCCGTCAAACAAGACCTCGCCTTCATCGGGAGTCTCAAAGCCACCAATGATACGAAGCGTGGTGGTTTTTCCGCAACCCGAAGGGCCGAGAAACGTGATAAATTCCTTGTCGTGGATGTCGAGATTGATCTTGTCAAGAATTGTCTCGCCATCAAAACTCTTAGAGATGTTTTTGAGTTGAATCAGGATATTTTGGTTCATTCCGCATAAATACTCCTTTGAAAAAAGAAATAAATACCAGCCTTCCTCTTTTGAGCCGCAGGGCGGAACAGCGAACAGTTAGGACGCAAAAGCCGTGACTGCGCATAAGCGCGGGGAGTCCGTGCAGACTGACGACGTTTCTGTGTAATCTGTCCGAAAGGTCTAAGTTATATTGTAACAGACTGTAACGCAAATTGCAATAGGATTTTACGATATTTTCAAAAAATCGTGATTATTCCCGAAAGAGCGCAATTAACTGCGAAATAGCGGAATTATTTGCGATATTCTCTCTCATACTCGTTCATGCTTTGAAATGCGCCAAAATGCTCTTAAATACTCGTTTTTTGTGGGCTGTCAAACGCGACGGAACGAAATAGCTGCAAGCAAAAAACGTAAAGAGAGAGTGCGCTACCTCGACGAAGCAAAGCGTATACGGACAGCAGCCATAAAACGATCAGGGAAATGCTTGAGATCACATGGACAATGCGCTGTGCCGTAAAAGGGTCAAGCGAGGGCAGAATGCGGTGCTTGGCGCATAGCAAGCAGTGCAATATTCGTGCTCCGTCAAAGCCTTGGATGGGAAGAAGATTGAGTAATCCGAAAAACAGGGAGAGCGGAAGGAAGGCGATCATAAAATCAGTGGCGATGTGAAGCGGCACAAGCGTCAGCCGACAAACCAAAGCGACAACGACGTTGGCGAGAGGCCCCCCCAATGCACAATACAGCTCTGCATCGTAGGAAGGGAAGGCGGCGTTCGCGATCAAGCGAAGGCCTGTGGGAGTGCGGCGCAACTGTACCATACGGACGCCGACCGCGCGAGCGCCGATGATGTGCCCAAGTCCGTGAATGGCAATGCCGCAAATAATGGCGAGCAGAGAAATGACAGAAATCGCGTTGTTCATGTATGCTACCTCCGCGCTTGTTTTATTTCAATATGTATGAAAAAATGCAGCTTCAAAGACCGAATGCGACCTAATATATAAAAAAGTAAGAATTTGGCTAAAAATTCAACAAGCGGCACTTGACAATCGGGCGATTATCTTATATAATATAAATAGGATAATATCAAACGACACCACGGTGCTACTTGGCTGTGGGACAATCATATTCCTTCGCGGCGAGGTCAAAAACCTTCGCGCAAGGTAAAAAACAAGGAGGTAAAAACGAAATGAAACTTTTGATTCTCAACGAAACCATTCCCGGAACCAATCTCAAGCGTTCCGATCTCGGCGGACTGACAGGCAAGCCCTTTTTGAACCAACTGTTTATGGTCAGTGACGGCGTCATGCTCTCGCAGATCCGTAAGATTGCCGGCATCGACGGCTCGACGCTCCAAAACTGGACCAAGCGCGGCTGGGTGCCCAACGCACAGCTCAAGCGCTACGGCATCGATCAAGTGGCGCACATTTTGCTGATCAATATGCTGCGTTCCTGCCTGCAGCTCGATCGCATTGCCTGGCTACTCCATTATATCAACGGTTCGGTCGAGGATCGCAGTGACGATATCATCACCGCGTCCGAGCTGTACGATTCGATCTGCACCACGTTGGATTATCTGCACGCCGAAGAGGAGTGCACCATTGAGAGCGTCCGTCCCATGATCGAGCGCGCAATCGTTGATTACGTCGAGCCCGTGGAGGGCGCGAAGGAGCGACTGACCAACGCGCTGGAGATTATCATCGGCTCGTACTGTGCGTCTATGATCAAGCGTACTGCTGATGCCAAGATGAAGGATCTGATGGGAAGCGTGGAGGAGTGAGTGCAAGCTACCGTAAGAAAAAATAAAATTTTCTTGAAAAAGGCTTGACAATTTCTGCTTTTGTGATATAATAGTTCCGTTGCCGCAAGAGCGGCGGCGGAATATGCGAGAGTGGCGGAACAGGCAGACGCGCACGT
>JAFVZV010000074.1 GCA_017507985.1 Clostridia bacterium | reverse complement strand
ACTTTTTCCAAGATGCGACTGCTGAGGCGGTATTGGAAGCCGGTGTGAAAGCTAATATTGCCCGCAGTATCGTTTCGTTCGATCCCAATATCAAAAAAGAAGAAGACGTCAGATTCGCCGAGTCCGTTCGCCTATTTGAGCAATATCACGGCTCAGGCAACGGACGACTCAAGGTTGATATGTCGCTGCACGCAGAGTATTCTAACGTGGATGCCTGCTGTCGTTACGTTGCAGAATATGCGAAAGAAAACGGATTGCGTATGCAATTGCATTTATCTGAAACCCAGGCAGAACATGAGCAATGCATCGAGCGTCATGGACTGACGCCTGCGGCCTATTTTGCTTCACTTGGCGTTTTAGATGTTCCTACGACAGCGGCTCACTGTGTTTATGTGACAGATGAAGATATTGCAATTTTGAAAGAAAAAGGTGTCATTCCGGCTCACAATCCTGTCAGTAATCTTAAGCTGGGAAGCGGTGTTATGCGCTTGCGTGATATGCTGGATGCAGGATTGACAGTTGCATTTGGAACAGATGGCGTTGCCTCTAACAATCAGCTCAGCGTACTGCGCGAATTGCAAACGGCTGCTATTCTTCACAAGGGCATTCATCGAGACCCTGAAAATATACGTGCGGCCGAGTTGCCTGTGATCGCCACTAGAAATGGTGCTCTGGCACAAGGACGCGAGGATTGTGGCATGGTTGCTGTTGGCGCGCGTGCCGACCTTATTCTGATCGATCTGAATGCTGTTAATAATATTCCATGCTTTGACCTTGCGACCACACTGGCGTATAGTGCAAATACTTCCAATGTATTACTTACCATGTGCGACGGACGCATACTTTACGAGAACGGCGAGTATACTTCGATTGATATCGAGTGTCTGCGCTTCGAGTCAAGACAGATCATTCGACACTATTTTGACTGAAGTCGTCGCTAAAGGAGCTAGGAAGGTATGAGATTCAGCGTCAAAACCACAGTTAATTACGATCAAATTCACACATCTTCGACTAAGCCGCTAAGTCAAGGCAATGGGACGGGACGTGTGTTCTTGTCAGGAGTTGCGGTTTTGACGCTTTCGACCGTCTTGGTCAAGCTCATCGGGCTATTTTATAAAATTCCTATGCTGCATTATTTGGGTAGTGAAGGCATGGGATATTTCAATGCGGCGTACGAATGGTACGCTGCGCTGTGCGTCATTTCCACTTCGGGACTTCCGCTAGCGAGCTCTATGTTGATTGCTCGCGCAAGAACTGTTGGGGACATGGGGTGTGTTCGTCGTGTGGAGCGGCTCGCTATGCGAGTTTTTGCTGTGTTAGGTGTGCTTGGCTCACTATTGCTGTTTTTTGGATCCTGGCCAATTTCGATCTTGATTGGTAGTCGGGATACCCGATATGCGCTGATGGCTGTTGCTCCTACCATGCTGTTTTCTTGTCTTTCGGGGGCATATCGCGGATACTTTCAAGGGTATCAGAATATGATGCCGACCGCCATTTCTCAAATGATTGAAGCTGTGGGAAAACTGGTTTTGGGATTGGCTTTTGCTTTGGTGGCGTGGAAACGAGGTATGGATGCACCGCACGTCGCCGCCTGGGCGATGCTGGGATTGTCCATTGGTGTGGCCATATCGGCGCTGTACCTTTTTTTGCACCGCAAAGGATATAGGCCTGCCCGTGCGGATATCTTAAATGTTGAATTTGTTCCTTCAGGGGATGTTTCTTTGCGCCACTTGCTTGGCATAGCTGTTCCTGTAACCATCAGCTCTTCTGTCATGAGTCTGACAAGATTATTTGATATGACCATGATTTTGCGCCGTTTACAGCATATTGGATACGATAGCGCGGGCGCAAACGCACTTTACGGCAATTATACGACGATGGTCGTTCCAATTTTTAATTTGATCCCCTCATTAGTTACCTCAGTTGCTCTTGCTTTGGTACCCACGTTAACGGCGGCTATTAAAGCAGGGGATCATCAAGCACAACGTACAACTGCCTGCACAGCAATTCGGCTGACAGCACTGCTTTCTTTGCCTGCTTCACTTGCAGTGGCTATATATAGTCACACCATCTTGTCATTGCTCTTT
>JAFVZV010000073.1 GCA_017507985.1 Clostridia bacterium | reverse complement strand
TGAAAAATCAGTTGAATCGGGGTGCGTCGCAGTTGGCAAAAGCATTTGCTTTCGCTCGTTGCGTGCTACTTTCGTGTTTGCAAGTTTCTTTAACTTGCAAACGCAAAAGCTGAAAATGTTCAGCTCCGCGCAAATATGAGCGGAGTGACAACGCAGCGACGTTTGCGCGTTGCGGGTTTCCAAAGGGCATCAGGCCCTTTGGCGCGCAATGTTTGCGCCCGCGCTTGCGCGATGTTCGCGTTTAGCGAACAAGCAAACTTGCGATTTCGGCTTGCCGAAATCTGGTTTCTTCCGCCACTTCTTGGGGCGTAGCAAGAAGTGGCATCAAAGCAGCACAGCGCACGCGCAAAGCAGTGTGCGCGTCCGTAGAAGAAGATGCAGAAAAACTAAATTTTCACCAAATGGAAAGCCCAAACTGCTCTCTCAGCGTCGTCTCCAACCGATACACGGGCAATCCCACGACGTTGAAATAATCGCCGCGAATGCCGCTGATCCACAGCGATGCCGTGTCTTGAATCCCATACGCGCCTGCCTTGTCCATCGGCTCGCCGCTGTCAACGTATTTTTCCATGATCTCTTCCGACAACGGCGCAAACGTCACCTCGGTCACCTCGTGCGCCGTGACGGTCTTGTCGTCGCGGATCACGCAAATACCGCTGATGACGCAGTGGGTGCGATCGGACAAAAGACGCAGCATTCGCAGAGCGTCCGCCCTGTCGCGCGGCTTGCCCAAAATCTCACCGTCGGGGCTGACAACAACCGTGTCGGCTGCAATAATGAGCGTATCGTTTGTCAATGCTTGCGTCTCGCGCAGCGCATTTTGAACCGCGCTTGCCTTGCGGCGAGCCAACAGCTCGACCAAACGGGCACCGTCGCGTTCGTCGCTTGTCTCGTCTGCGTCAGCGCACACAACGGTAAATTCCAGCCCCAAATGGCCAAGAATCTCCCGTCGGCGGGGAGAGGCAGATGCTAATATAAATTTCATAAAACAGTCCTTTCGAAAAACGGACCGTATACACGCCGCATACGGCCCGTTTCATAAGATCAGATCAATTTTTGGAGGTGGAGTCGATCAGAATACCGTCCTCCAGACGTTTGGCATCGGCGAGCATCTTTTCTACATAGGAGGCATCGACGAAAAATTCGCCCTCGCCGTTGATGGTCATGTAAGATCTGCCCTCCGAATAGCGGTAGAAACGGAAGACCATCTGACTCTTGTTGTTTTGCGGATAGTAGTTGGGATTGGTTAGCTTGGCGTAGTCCTCTACGTCAATTGACATGATCAGCTGACACTTGCTGTCATCCTGTGCACGAAGCGCCGCCATCTCTTGTTCCGTCAAGGGGAAGTGATCGCCTACACGGGCATCCCCTCCAATGGTCAGCGACAAAAGCGTCTTGTAGAACTGACGCAGATTGTAAACAGGATTTTCCTCAGTGATTTTGCCTGTCGCATAGGCCGTCTTGTAAACAATATAGTCGGGCTTTTTTCCATTGATGGTAAATTCAATGTTGAGTGAGTTGACGTTCTCGCTCTGATCCGATTTGGTATTGTCAAACACAAGATGAGAGAAGTAGGTGGGCGAGGTGATGTCCATCGTCTTCAAGTAGGCAAGATTGTGCCAGATGACGGCGGGATTGACCCAATCCAGTGCATCATATTCAACGAAATAAAACGAGATTTGATTGATCTCTGCCACAACGTCGCACAGCTCGGAGTAAACGTAGTAGGTACCGTGGTCGGTCTTTTTGCTGATCCACAGCGTGTTAGTAACGAACGAATCAAATTTGACGTCTCCATCGGTATCCAACTGCAGATCGTACGAAAGAATCTTGTACGGCTGATCCAGTCCGTACTCCTTGAGCACACTTTCGTCCTTGTGAACGCCCAGCTTGCAAATTTTGGCGATGGAAGGCTCGTACAAGGATTGCAAAATGGTACTGAGAACATCGCTGTTGAGGCGATAGCCGCCGTACTGATAGCGATAGCCGCTTCCCGTTTTGTAGGGCTCGGCGGAATACATGGTGCTGGAACGAATGGTCAGGTCGATGTAGTCAAAGGCCACATCAACACCAATGTTCAGACGGTTTCCGTCGATACAAGAGCCAAGCACGAAGTTCTCTACGTTAAAGCAGGTCGTCATGGTGGCGGGATAGGTAATGCGAGGGGTGATCAGATTTTCAATGGGCTGGAACAACGCCTTTTCATAGTTGTCGTTGTTCATCATATAGACCTTGTTGTCCCCCTTGAGCATACAGTAATATCCGCCGCCGCCAACAACGGGGTCACCGATAATTACGGTATGAGAAACGGTTACAACACGGCCGTCGGCATCCTTTTTCCAGCTGCCGTCGGCATTTTTCTGTGCGCCTGTGATGGTATATTCGGTCGGCACGTAGTCATAGTCATATTCATTGCCCTGTTCATCCGTTGCTTTTCTCTTTTCGGGAACAAGACCGTACTCTGCCAGTCCCAGCTCAGCGACGCGGTCGGTCGGCAGCTTGTTGATGGTCAAAGGATAGCCTGCGGCGACGCACAAATAGGCGTACAGCTCGGGATTGTGAGACACAAGATAAGTGCCGTCCTCATAGCCTTCAATGCAAATTTCTTTTTTCTCGGCTGTAATGTCTTTGGTATAAATCTTAAACTCACCGTTCTGGTTTTTCACCTCAAGGCTGACTACGTTGGCCTGCTTGATCTGGGCGAACATCAGAATTCTCTGTGCCGCGCCCGCGACCTCAATACCCTCGGTAGCAACAACGGCAAAAACGGTGATCTTACCTGTCTCGGGATTGAGCTTGAGCTGTGTTCCGATCCGGGTCAGATAATATCCGTCCTCGTTGGTCTCCAGCTCGTAGCCGTCGGCATCGAAAATAGAGTACACATCGTCGACCTTTTTAGCTTTATATTCCGCGCCGTCGTAGTCGGTAAACGGAATGATGCTGACAATATAGTTGACCACGAAATACGCTACGATGAGCAGCGCGACGACGCCCAGCAGCGCGAACAGCACGTTCTTTTGCAGACGGTAAGACGATTTTTTCTTTTTTGCGGCCGTGCCCTTCTTTTTGGAGTAGCGGGCATAGAGAACGATATCCTCTTCCGATGTGACAAGATCGCCTGCGCTGACGCGCTGACCGTGCGTATCGTCCGAGGTATACCAGCCGTCAAACTGATAGCCCTGGCGGCGGGCAACAGGAAGCTCGCCGTAGCGCTCGCCGGTGGTGGCTTCTTTGGATAGGGTTGGACATTCACCGCGACCGGCGCGGAAAATGACGTTGATAATTGTGGGTTGCATATGTGGAAAAATTCCCTTTCTTTTTTGTGGAAAGATGAAAAATGAACTTGCTTTTTGACAGATGAAAAATTGAACTGCTTGCTTTTACGGCCTCGCCCTGCTTCGCGCGCTCGGTATGCCGGTTTTTATGTTACTTCTTTGTTGTTCAACAAAGAAGTAACCAAGAAAATGAACTCGGACGTTCCCTCCGAGGCTTCCCTGGCATTGCCGCGCTACATGGATAACCAAGAGAGATCACATAGAAAAGATTTCAATGCTGTGCTTCAAGTTTTGCCAGTACGCGCGGCAGGCGTAGATAAAAATCGTTTTTGTTTGGATTTTAGTTATCATAGGGTGCGTCGCAGATGGCAAAACCATTTGCTTTTGCCTGTTGCGTGCGACTTTCGTGTTTGCGAGTTTATTTCACTCGCAAACGCAAGGTCTGAAGATGCTTACTTTCGCGAAAAGATGAGCAGAGCGACAGCGCCGCGACCTTTTCGCGTTGCAGGGTTCCTTGGTCCGCTTTCTTGGTTCATTCTTTGTCGGATGACAAAGAATGAACATCTAAGATCGCACAGCGCACGCGCGGAGCTGTGTGCGCGTCAAAAGAAGAAGTTTCTGAAATTTCAGCTAACCTTCTCCTTCGCTATCACGAATGCTTTCTCTTGGTCATCACAACAATGCCCGATCCAAACAGAACCAACGCGGGCAATATGGCCAGCAGTGTCGTATACGACTTTTTCTGCGAATCGGTGATCAGATCTGCCTTGACATCCTCTTCAACAAAGGGCTTGAGATACTGGTCGATGATCGCCGCCATGGAATCCTTGCCCAGCGCGCGCAACGTGCCTGCCAGCATATCTGCATTGCCGTAAGAATTGGAGGCAAGCAGCTCGTCGCACAAAAATTCGGACGATGCACAAGCGACAACGTAAGAATCATGCGATACCGTCGTGTAACCGTTGCGGTCACCTGCGGACGTTATCGTTTCAGAAGCGATGGTCATGAGCATATAAGGATATTCGCCTGCAGTCAATGCCTCCTCGCCAATATAGGCGATGGCGTTCTCGCCTGCCGTGAATACGTCAAACGCCTGGCGATAAACGCTGTTGGCATAATAAGCACCGTACGAAAATGCGGGTGTTCCCTCCTCTGTGTTCTCAGCAACAAAGGTGCGATCGTAAACGGGAGAGAGCTTAAAGGCGGTTGCATTGCGGAAAACGACCTTGGGCGGATAGGCCATCGATTGCATATCCGAGGTGATGGACGAGCCGCCGCCTGCAATCGCATAGCTGCCGACCAGCGTCTGACCGTCGGCGGTTAGCGAGGTGGAGGTATCCTTGACCAGCGCGTTTTGTACGTCACCTGCTTCATCGGTCGCACGAATGACCGAAATTCCCCACTTTTCCAAATATTCTTCAAAGGTAGGAAGGTGAGGCGTGTCGGCATTGAAAAAGACCATCATGGAATTTTCATTGTCCAAGAATTTATCCAACTTTTCGATCTCGGACACGGTTGCATTGCCCAAGACAATGTCGTTATATCCCTTGAAATCCTCGACGGGATCCACACAGACGACCAGTCGGCAGTCTGTGGGCAGCTCCTGATTTTCCAAATCAAAATCACGCAAGACCTCGTATCCCGCATCCTCCAAAAGGGAGATAAAGGTGTCGCTGTAGCCCGACTCGCCGTGATTGGACAGCAGCACGCACTTAGGAGAGGCCGCCTTGGTTACCTCAAAGATGGTGGCAAGGAAACGGCGCTCGCCGCTGTACGCCCAAAGCTCGCCTGTCGTGGTGTCCTCCATGTAGAACGAGTTGATGCGCAAATGGCGGTATTCGGAGCCGCTGGCAACGATTACGCTGGTGGGATAAATGGTGGTATAGGATGTGGTCTTGTATTTTTGTAACTGCGATGGGTCACGTCTGACGTTGATCGTCTTGACCTCAATGGTGTCGGGAAATTCCTTTTGCAGGCAAAGCGCCGTCATGTAAATCAAGCGGCGGGATTTGTTGGACATCAGATTGTCGGGGTCGTCGCAAAAGATCAACTCGACCTTGACGTCCTCCTCGCCCTTGTTTTGACGGGAGGCGTTGAGCTCGGCAATGGTGTTGTCGAGCAATGATACGGCACCGGGCGTCAGGGTATACAGCTCGTAGTCCTCTTTGACCTTGACCTTGTCGCCGTTGGCGTTGTATTGTGTTTTATAGCGCGAGTAGGTGGTCAGATCAATGAACCACAGCCCGCGTGAAGCAAACACGGTGAACAGCACGTTGAGCAGCAGTACGCCAACGAGAACGAGCGCCGTGATTGCAACGGAACGCGCGGCGCGTCCAAAGCGACGCCCACCGGCGGAATGGTTGAATTTCATCAGGAATATTTCCTCCTTACCAGAACAAAGGTAGCCACGGCCAAAATGAGAATGGCGGGCGTCAGCGTCAGTCCCAGCGTCCAGCGAAGCATCTGCGCGGTGGTGATACTGGAAATGGTGTCGGTTGCAAAGGGCTTGTGGCGCAGACCGATGAGCACGTTGTCAAGTCCCATGTCCTTTTCCACCGACAACAGCACGTCGTTATTACCGAACACGGGAGACTTGAGATAGCTCTCGCCTGCAAACTCGATCGAGCCGCACACCATCACGCGGCTATCCGTCGAGGAATCCTTGGTGATGGTCATCAGCGGCAGATAATCATAGCCCTCCAGCTCAGCACCGCAGGCCCAGGCGCGGGCGCGGTCAGAGCCGACGAAAACATCAGAACGGGTGCGGTTGCCCTGCTGATAGGTCGCGTCGCCCTGAGAGGTGTAGCCATCGGCGGGGCAAAAGCACGGTCGCATCGCTGAACACGACGCGAGGCGTGTAGCTGCTCTCTTGCAGAATTGAGGTGATGTCGGCGCCGTTGCCTGTTGTGACGTATTCACCGTAAATGGTAAATCCGTCGGCCGTCAGAGACACCGAGCTGTCCTTGACCATGGCATTGTAGGGCACACCCGTTTCTTTGTCGTGGGTACGGCCGATGCGCACGCCCCAGTCGGCGAGCAGTCGCTCAAAGGCGGGAAGCTCGGGCGAGGAGGCGGACAAAAAGACCATCATATCGCCCCCATCTTGCAAATAGGCGGTGAGCTTGTCGATCTCGTCTGTTTCGGACACGCCGTCCGACGTGATAAAGTCGTTGTTGGGATTGTAGCAAACGAGCAGCTCACATTCCTCAGGGATGTTTTCATAATACAGATCGAGCATACGGATGTTGTAGCCTGCGTCGCGCAAAGACAGCATCAAGCCGTTGTCGTAAAACAGCTCCTCGTGGTTGGTGGTAAACACAGCCAGCGGACGCTCTCCGCCGATCATCGAGGCCAGCGTGGTAGCAAACATACGCTCGCCGTCATAGCCGATGGGAGAGGTGGTATTGCCCGTTTCAAAGGCGAAAAATTCTTTTTGATTGAACACGCGCTTTTGACCGTCCTCCATCAACAGCACAACGTTGGTCGAGGCGGTGACGCCAAGCTCGACGGCACGGCTCTTTTCGATCCAGCAGTCAAACCAGCTGACGGTGATGTTGTCGGGGTAGGCAAGCTCCAGCTCGTGAGCGGTGGTGTAGATATAATGGCCGACGGAACCCTTTTCATAGTTGCGATAGTCCTCGCAGAAAATGATCTCGGCCTTAACGCTCTGGCCATGTTGCTTCTCGGCGTCTGCAATGGCATCGTCGAGCAGATCGTAGCACAGATCCGACACCGAATACAGCCGTTCGGCCGTCATGTCAACGTACCACGATTTGTAATTGGCGAGCGCGGAAAAAATGGCATTCAGCAGAATCAGCGCGGTGATCAGCGCGACCGTCAGATACACGGTCATGCCGCCGTAACGCACGCGTCGGCTGCGAATCATTGGATGTTTCATAGTTAGGTATTCCCTTTCTCTTTACTGAAGTTTTCGTTCAATCAGCCCCAGCGTCTTTTTTCGTAGACGCGGATGGTGAGAAAGATGAACACAACGATCAACGACACGTAATACAATAGTGCCGCAAAGTCAAAAATACCGTAGCTGAAATTGGAGAAGCGGTTGAGAACGGACAGCCAGTTGATGATCGCGCGGATGGCATAGGCGCCGATGATCTGATTGCCCTCGGAGTCGGTGATGTTGTTGAGCATATTGAGCAAAACCATGGCACACAGCACGCCGATGGTCACCACAGCCGCCGACAACTGATTTTCGGTCAGCGACGAGATGAAGGTACCGATGGCGATAAAGGCCGCACCCAGCAAGAGAATGGCGACCATACTGCCGACGATTTCGGCGGTCACGGGGCCGATGTGGGCGACCGAGGTGGCATCTCCCGCCCGTTCAGCGGCGGCGATGGCGTAGATCGGAATGAAGTTGACGCAGGAGATCAGCATGGTGGATACGTACAGCGTCAGCGCAGCCAGATATTTGCCCATGACCATGCCCGTGATGGTGACAGGGGCGGTCAGGAGTAGCTGCTCGGTTCTTCCCTTTCTCTCCTCGGCAAACAGACGCATGGTCAGAAGGGGAATGAGGATGATAAAGGAAAAGATCATGGTGGTGAAATAGTTTGAAGTGTCATAGCTTTCGGACACCAGCGTGGTATAGCAGGCAAGCAGAGCCGAGAACACAAGAAAAATTCCTGTGTAAACGTATCCGATGGGATTGATGAAATAGGAGCGCATCTCCTTTTTATAGATGGCAAGCATTGCGTTTGTCCTTCTTTCTTTTTTCGTATTGTAGTATCAGACGATCAGTCCTCGTCGTCCTCGGTCTTGTCGGCGTTGCGTTCCAGCGCCTCCTGCTCGGCGGCGCGGCGGCGAGCCTCGGCGTTGCGGTACAGATCGCCTGCAACGTCACTTTCAAGGTTAGAGCGCGTCTTGCGAGCGGAAGAGCGGCGAGCGTCGCGGCGGGCGTTTTTGTCCGATCCATCGGACTTATCCACAACGGTGATGAAGATATCCTCCAGGCTCATGCCAAGCGCCTCCATACCGATCATCGCCCAGCCTTTTTCAGCCAGCGTGAAGAACAGATTTTTGCGGATATCCATGCCGTATTCGCTTTCAATGGTGTAGGTGTACGCGTCGCCATCGCGCTCGGCCAGCACTTCAGCGTAGGCAATACCGGGCTTACTCTTGAGCATCGCCAAAACCTCGCGCTGGGGACCGCAGATCTTGACGTTGAAGCGACGGTTATTCTCAACCGCGCGGCTGATGTTTTCGGTCTTTTCGTCCGCAACGATCTTGCCCTTATTGATGATAACGATACGGTCGCAAACCGCCTGCACCTCCTGCAGAATGTGGGTGGAGAGAATGACGGTGTGGTCGCGGCCGAGATTGCGGATCAGGTTGCGGATCTCGATGATCTGTTTGGGGTCAAGACCGACCGTCGGCTCGTCGAAAATGATGACCTTGGGATTGCCGATGAGTGCCTGCGCAATGCCGACTCTCTGGCGGTAGCCCTTGGACAGATTACGAATGACGCGGTTGTAAACGTCCTTGATCTTAACGACCTCGCACACCTCTGCCAGATGCTGCTCGCGGTCAAGCGTACAGCCCTTGAGCTCATAGTTAAAGTTGAGATATTCCTTGACGGTCATGTCCAGATACAGAGGGGGCTGCTCGGGCAGATAGCCGATGAGCTTTTTTGCGCCCAGGGGATCGGCAAGAATATCGATACCTGCGATGGAGGCCTTGCCTGAGGTGGAGGACAAATATCCTGTCAGAATGTTCATGGTCGTGGATTTGCCTGCGCCGTTGGGGCCAAGGAGGCCTACGATCTCACCGCTTTCGACGGAAAAGCTGATGTCATCGACCGCGCAGAAGGAGCCGTAATTTTTGACCAGATGCTCGATTTTTATCATGGTTTTTTTGGTGTCCTTTCTATGTTTTGCCAAATAAGGCGTCAAACGGGAGAATTTCACCCGTTTGCATATCAATACAGAGTAAATTATATCATATTATTATGAACAAAGCATGAACGGGGCGAAATTTGTGGGGTTTTTGCACTTGATTTTTCGGTGAAAATTGTGTGAAAGAGGAAAATGGAAAATGGGTGTAGACAAAAGAGGCGGGAAGGAGTATAATAAGGGGGATAAAAGCTTTTGATGCATGCGTCTACGGACGCTCACACTGTGCCTGTGGCACGCGCTCGCTGTGCGGTTTTTGGTGTTCATTCTTTGCCACGCGGCAAAGAACGAACCAAGAAAACAGATTTCGGCAAGCCGAAATCGCAAGTTTGCTTGTTCGCTAAACGCGAACATCGCGCAAGCGCGGGCGCAAACATTGCGCGCCCGAACGTTCCCTCCGGGGACTCCCTTTCCGTGCCGCGCTACATGGAAGAATAAGAGAGATTTTTTTATACTGTGCTTCAAGTATAAATACCACGAGCGGCAGGCGAAGAAAGCAAGAGCGTTTTTGTTTCAAAATTAGTTAGGCTCGGGTGCGTAGCAGTTGGCAAAGATTTTTGCTGTCTTGCCTGCGTGCTACTTTTGTGTTTGCAGGTTTTTGAACTTGCAAACGCAAAGGCTGAAGATGCAAAACTTCGCGCAAATATGAGCGGAGTGATAACGCAGCGACGTTTGCGCGTTGCGGGAATCCAAGAGGTATTAGACCCCTTGGTTCCCTTCTTGGCTACTTCTTGGGGAAAGCCAAGAAGTAGCATAAAAATACGTTCAGCGAGCGCGTTGTGCGAGCCTGTAGAAAGATTGTTAACAAATCTAAAACCATAAAATATCAAAAAAGAAAGGAGACCACTATGTCCAAAATTACCATCCCAAATCAAATCATCCGCGCCCTGTGGCTCCTTGAAAAAGAGGGATTTCCCGCCTACATCGTGGGCGGTAGCTTGCGCGATGCCCTTCTGGGAAATCAGCCCCACGATTGGGATATCACCACGCCTGCCCTGCCTGACAAAATGCTCGGCATTTTCACTGCCGCGGGATACACTACCATCCCCACGGGCATCGCCCACGGCACTGTCACCGTGCTGATCGATCACACGCCAATTGAGTGCACCACCTACCGCATCGATGGTGAATATACCGATGCTCGACATCCCGACGAGGTGCGCTTCACCGACCGCATTGCGGACGATCTTGCGCGCCGCGATTTTACCGTCAATGCCATGGCTTGTCGCTTGCCGCATATAGCAAAATGGAGCGGAACGGAGCCCGCTTTTTCTTGCGGCGTGACCGTGTCTGTGGACGAGCTGGAGATCGTGGATCTGTACGGCGGCAGAGAGGATCTGCGGCGCGGTATTATTCGCTGTGTGGGCGATCCTTCCACCCGTCTGACCGAGGATGCCCTGCGCATTTTGCGTGGTATTCGCTTTTGCGTTCAGCTTGGCTTTGCTCCTGATCCTGCTACCGAGCAAGCCTTGCTTGACTGCCGTGATGGACTCGCTCATATTTCGGTCGAGCGCATTGCGACTGAGTTGATTCGTACGCTTGAAAGCCCCGGGCCATGTGCCGATGGTCTTCTTTTGATGAGCCGCACAAGGCTTTGGAAATACGTTTTACCCGAAATCGAAAATGGTAATATATCTAAATATTTTAAATCTCAAAAAATGCTGTTACATGCCGTTGACCGACTACCCTGTGATGCGACCAAGCGAATCGCTCTTTTGCTATGCGGCGCGGGAGAAATAGGCGCGAAAGCGGCTTGCCGACGCCTCAAATTGTCCAACAGGCTGACGGAGGCTGTAACGGCCTACGTTGGTGCGATTGACCGTCCTTGTCCTGCAACCGAACCCGAAACGCGGCGCTATATGGCAGAGCTTGAAGAATATGCCGAGGGGGCGCTTTTTGTTGCGGCGGCTTGCCATGCGGATGAAAAAGAGGCATATGAAGCTGCGCTGAAACGCGTTGCCGGCATTCGCGCAAGGGGGGATTGCTTGGCAATTTGTGACCTTGCTGTTGATGGCCAAACGCTGATGCATGAGCTTGGCTTGCGTGGGCGCGAGGTGGGGGAGATGCTGGCGAAATTGCTTGACGTGGTGCTGGAGGATGAGACGAAAAATGAAAAAGAGATCCTTCTGCAGATCGCGGGGGGAATGTGAGGGGCTGTTTAAAATTCAGCTTTCTTCCCCTCGGCGCGACACAGCCACCTCGACTTCGTCGCGCTGTGCGCCGCGTTGTGGCGCGCCTATCCGTAGAAGAAGTTGTTAAACATCCAGAAAACCAAAAACAAAAAGGAGAATTTCCTTGCGAAATTCTCCTTTTTTGCTTACTATCTTATTCTTTCCCCCACCGAAAGCTGCTCGACAGGAGCGTCACGGTATCCCCCGCAACGGACAATAGCCCCCCATCGGTATGCCCAATGCGGTCATCCTCGTCCTCGCTTGGTAATTCAACCTTGCACTCACACGGTACAACGGTGGTTACAAAAGGCACGTGCCCGGCTAAAATTGCCAGTTCACCTTCACTTCCGCGCACGGTCAGCATATATGCCTGCCCGTCAAACAGATTACCGTCGGGCGAGGCAATGATCAGATGAAAGGTGTTCATGTGTCCACCTGCCCCTTTGCCTTGGCGATAGCCTCGTCGATGGTGCCGACAAACAAGAAGGCCGATTCGGGCAAATCGTCGTGCTTGCCCTCAATGATCTCGCGGAAGCCGCGGATGGTCTCGGACAGCGGCACGTAGGTGCCGGGGATGCCTGTGAACTTTTCGGACACATCAAAGGGCTGGGACAAAAATCTTTGGATCTTTCTCGCGCGACCGACCAGCGCCTTGTCCTCGTCGGACAGCTCATCCATACCCATGATGGCAATGATATCCATCAGCTCGGCATAGCGCTGCAAAATGCGCTGAACCTCACGGGCGACGGTATAGTGCTCCTCGCCCAAAATGTCGGGCGAAAGAATACGGCTGCTGGATTCCAGCGGATCAACGGCGGGATAAATACCCTGCGACGCAATGCTACGCGACAAAACAGTGGTCGCGTCCAAATGCGCAAACGTGGTCGCGGGAGCGGGGTCGGTTAGGTCGTCTGCGGGAACGTAGACCGCCTGAATTGAGGTGATCGATCCCTTTTTGGTCGAGGTGATGCGCTCCTGGAGCGCGCCCATTTCATTGGCCAGCGTGGGCTGGTAACCAACGGCCGAGGGCATACGGCCCAGCAGAGCCGAAACCTCAGATCCTGCCTGAGTGAAACGGAAAATATTGTCGATAAAGAGCAATACGTCCTGTCCCTCGTCATCGCGGAAATACTCCGCCATGGTAAGACCCGAGAGCGCGACTCTCATTCTTGCTCCGGGCGGCTCGTTCATCTGACCGTACACAAGCGTCGTGTTGGCAAGAACGCCCGAATCCTTCATTTCGTTATACAAATCGTTACCCTCACGGGTGCGCTCACCGACGCCGGTAAAGACGGACAGGCCGCCGTGCTCCTTGGCAACGTTGTTGATCAGCTCCATGATCAATACCGTCTTGCCAACGCCCGCACCGCCAAACAGACCGATCTTACCGCCCTTGGCATAGGGGCAGATGAGGTCGATGACCTTGATACCCGTTTCGAGAATTTCGGTCGAGGTGGAAAGCTCGCCGTATTCGGGAGCGGGACGGTGAATACCGCGACGCTCACGGGTCAGAGGCGGTGTGCGATTGTCCACCACGTTGCCCAGCACGTTGAAAATGCGGCCCAGCGTTTCTCTGCCGACGGGTACGCAGATGGGATGCCCCGAATCGGTGACGGGAGTGCCACGCTTCAGACCGTCGGTCGAGGACATGGCAATACAGCGCACGATATTGTCACCGACGTGCTGCGAAACCTCAACGGTCAGCTCGCGCTCGCCGATGCTCATATGGAGTGCATTGTTGATGGCAGGCAGATAGCCCTGCTCAAAGCGCACGTCAACGACAGGTCCCATGACCTGTGCCACGGCACCCTTTGCCTGCGTTGCCGCGCTCTTGGCTGTATTTGACATATGAAATACCTCCTTTACGTGCCGCTGCCCGCGACGATCTCGGTGATCTCTTGGGTGATGGCACTCTGTCTTGCTCGGTTGTATTCAAGCTGTAATTTGTCGATCATTTCCTGCGCGTTTTTGCCCGCGCTGTCCATAGCTGTGCGACGGGCGACGATCTCACAGGCAAAGCTCTCGCGTGCCGCGCTGACCAAAAGGCCTGCGACGTATTCGGGCACGGCAGCTTCAAGAATGGTCAGCTCGTCGGGCTCGTAGATCATGCCGCCCTTACTTGTACTTTGCTCGCTTCGCGTCAGCGGAAGCACAAAGCGGATCTCGGGCTGTTGGGAGAGCATGGAGAGATAGCGCGTGCCGAGAATGCCCACGCGGCTGTATTCGCCCTCGCGAAATTTGCGACAAAGCTCAAGAGATAACCCCAGCGCCTCGCGCGCGTCAAATCCTTCGGCGCGGCAGACCTCGCTGTGAAAACGGTCGCAGGCGCGCTTGCCGATGGGAATGATATCGGAATCGGGATATTCGCGCAATGCGCGAAAAATGTTGGCATTGTAACCGCCCGCAAGTCCGCGGTCGCCCGCAATGACGACAAGACAGGTCTTGCCGCCCTCGGCTGGCTTCATATACGGGCTGTTCTGACATTCGGGACTGTCCATAAGGGGGGCGATGGCCTGTAGCACGGCGGCTTCGTATTGCCTGCCCTTCATCATGCCCTCCATGGCGCGGCGCATCTTGGATGAGGCCACCAGCCCCATCGCCCGTGTCAGGTGAAGCGTGGAATCCACGCTTTTGATGCGGTTGCGCAGTTTTTTGGTATCGGCTCCCATGGCTTACCTCGCCAGCTCGCCGAGTGCCTTTTTGAGCGTCTCGACGTCCTCGGGATCAAAATATCCCGATTCAAAGCGGGTCAACAGATCGCCGTATTTATTTTCCAAATGCTCGTACAGACGGATTTCGTACTCGCCGACCTTTTTGACCGGTACGTCATTGAGATAGCCATTGATGACGGCGTAGACGATAGCCACCTGACAGCCCACGCGCACGGGGGCGTTTCTCTTTTGCTTGAGCACTTCGACGATTCTTTCACCCAGCGCCAGTCTTGCCTTGGTATCGGCATCCAGATCAGAGCCGAACTGAGCAAACGATTGCAGCTCACGGTATTGAGAGTAGAGCAGTTTAAGCTCGCCCGATACCTTTTTCATGGCCTTAAGCTGTGCCGAGCCACCGACACGGCTGACCGAGATACCGGGGTTGATGGCAGGCATGATGCCTGCATGGAACAACTCAGTCTCAAGGAAGATCTGACCGTCGGTGATGGAAATGACGTTGGTGGGAATATAGGCCGACACGTCGCCTGCCTGTGTTTCAATGATGGGAAGTGCGGTGATCGATCCGCCGCCGTATTCGGGGGCAACGCAGGCCGCGCGCTCGAGCAGTCTTGAGTGCAGATAGAATACGTCACCGGGGTAGGCCTCGCGTCCGGGAGGACGGCGAATGAGCAACGACAGCGCACGGTAAGCAACCGCGTGCTTGGACAGATCGTCGTAAATGATCAGAACGTCCTTGCCCTGCTCGCGGAAATACTCCGCCATGGCACAGCCTGCATACGGGGCAACGTACTGCAAGGGTGCCGACTCGGAGGCCGAGGCGGACACGACGATGGTATAGGGCATAGCCCCTGCACGCTCCAGTTCGCTTACCAGGCTAACCACAGACGAGCTCTTTTGCCCGATGGCAACGTAGATACAAATCACACCTGTGTTCTTTTGATTCATGATGGTGTCGATGGCAATCTCGGTCTTACCCGTCTGGCGGTCGCCGATGATCAGCTCACGCTGACCGCGGCCGATGGGGATCATACTGTCGATGGCCTTGATGCCTGTCTGCAGGGGCACGGACACACTTTTTCTTTCAATGATGCCGGGGGCCTCGGACTCGACCGGACGTGTTTCGGTCGTCAGAACGGGGCCTTTGCCGTCGATGGGCTCGCCCAGCGCGTCCACGACGCGCCCTAGCAGTGCCTCGCCTACGGGAACGGACAAGACGTTGCCCGTGCGTTTGACGGTCGAGCCCTCGCGGATATCGTTTTTGTTGGACAGCAGAGCGACCGAAACCGTCTCGTCCTCCAAATTTTGCGCCAGTCCCACGCTGCCGTCCTCAAATTCGAGCAGCTCGCTGGCCATGCATTCGCGCAGACCGTACACGCGGGCGATGCCGTCACCGACTAAGATGACGGTTCCCGTTTCTTTCATTTCCAAACGGGATTTGTAATTTTTGATCTGGTGCTTGATAATGGCACTGATCTCTTCAGGCTTTGCAATGTTGTGCGGCATATCACTCATCCCTTCATTACTTCTTTTATCTCGCGGAGTCGAGTGCGCAGCGATCCGTCCATGATTGCGCCCTGCATCTCAACGATGATGCCGCCCATGATGGACGGGTCGACCTCGCAGGATAACAGTACAGTCGATCCGCTTTTGTTTTGCAGCTTTTTCGTGAGTGCCTCGCGCTCGCTATCCGTCAAGGGGACAGCACTGATCACGCGAGCGGTCACGATCGCCTCGCGGGCGTCCAGTAACGCCCGATAGTCGTCAACGCATGACGAAAAAGCACGGATGCGGCCCTTTTCGCACATCAGTCCGAGCAGTGACACGACCATCTCGGGCAGTGTGTCCTCAAACGCCGCGCGCAATGCTTCACAGCGTTCGGCTACGGGAATACTCGGTGAGCAGACCAGCTCCATGTATTCGGGGTTTTGTTCAAAAACAGCCTTGGCGTTCTCCAACGCCTCCATAACGGCACGCTCGCGGCCCTCCTCACAGGCAAGGGCAAAGACGGCCTCGGCGTATTGCTTACTGATCTCCTTCATCGCTCTCACCTATCTTGTCGATAAACGAATCGATCAGTGCGCGGTGGTCGTTTTCATTGACCTCGCGCTCCAGCATTTTTTCGGCGATGGTCGCAGATACGTCCACGATCTCTCGTTTGATGCCTTCGCTTGCCTTTTTGCGTTCCAGATCGGCCTCCCGTTCGGCGTGCCGCATGATGCTGTCGGCGCGATCCGACGCGTCGGTGACGATCTGTTCGGCGCGGTACTTTGCCGTGTCGGTTGCCTGCTTCAAAATGCGCTCTGCCTCGGCATCAGCGCCCTGCATCTTCTGCTCCCAGGCGTTGCGGTTGGCGTCGGCTACGTCCTGCGCCTCTTTGGCGGCGGCGTACTGATGATCCAGCTCGGCCTGACGAGCGGCCAGCATCTTTTTGATGGGCTTAAACAAAAACCGTTTGACCACCCAGAAGATGATCACGAGGTTGGCAAGAGACACCAAGACGTGCCAAAGATTGACCGAAATAATGTCTAACGTTTGCATAAAATCTTCTCCGTTGTTGCCTTGTCAATTACAGACCGATGGCGCTCTTGAGAATGTTGACCATAATGTTGGGGGCAACAAAAATGAGCAAAATGGCGATAACCAGCGAGTAGATACCCGTGGTCTCGGCGATCGCACAACCCATGATCATGGTAGAGGTGACGGCGCTTTTGCTCTCGGGCTGACGACCGATGGCTTCGCACGCCTTGGAAACGGCGTTACCTTCACCGATGCCGGGGCCGATTGCGCCAATGCCCATACAAATGCCTGCACCCAGTGCACAGCAGCCCAGAATGATACCGATTGCGAGTTCCATAATAATTTCCTCCTGAAAAATGATGTTTGTATTGTTATTTTTATTTATTTTTTAACTTGGATTGTAGCCGCGATGTTTTAAAAAGAAACACCGAAGGAGTGTTTCGCACTCTGCGGAGCGAGAGGAGGGCCCGCGCCCTCCACGGCGCGAGCTTTTGAAAAAGCTCGACCAAAACTTTTTAAGAATTTGAGATAGCGTTTTTTTCTCTCGCCGCCCTCTTTTCCGCCTTGCGGCGCTTTCGTTCCTCGTACAGATCCTGCGGGAAGCCGCCCGAAATGTTGAGCATGGTCAGCATGGCGAAAATGTACGCCTGCATACAACTGCTGAATACGTCGAAATACAGCGACAGAATACCGGGTAAGCCGATACGGAGCAAGGGAAATTCGCCCAGCACACCGGGCAACCAGCCAAGCACCAGATTGGACAGCCCTGCAAGCGCGGTGGAGATCAGTACGGCGATAACAGAGCCCGAGAGCACGTTGCCGTAGTGACGGAAGGCCATGGAAATGGGCGTTGCGACCTCGCTCAAAATGTTCAGCGGCAGCAGAACGAAAATCGGCTCGGTAAAGCTCTTCATATAGTTGAGCAGACCGCCCTTAAGCTTGTAGTAGGTAATCAGAATGAAGACCAAAATTGCCCAGCCCGCCACGATGTTGACGTCCGAGGTGGGGGCAAACAGTCCAAGCAACGAAAGTAAGCTGGACAGCGCCGATAGTGCGAGAATGCCCGCGATAAAGGGGGCGAAGCCCGAGAAGAAGGGTCCCATGTTTTCGTGTACCATGCTCTCCAGCGTTTCGACTGCCCATTCTGCCAGTGCCTGGCGACGGGTGGGAACGCCTGCACGGACGCCGTGCGTCATATAAAGGCAAATTCCTAAAATGCAGAAGACGACCAACAGCGAATTGACCTGCGCCTCGGTGACGGGAAAATTTTGAATGGGCATGGGAATGGTGAAGTAGATCTGCGCGCCCGTGATGGAAATACCCTCTGCGGGAGCGGAAAACAGCACCTTAATGACCAATCCTGCGACGAGCGGCAGGATGATGAGGGCGAGAAGCAGCACGTCAACGATCTTGAAGCGTAATTCCTTATTCTTCATGCTCTACCTCCTCTTGTCCCCTTTTTTTGTCCCAAAGCGGGCGGATAAGAATGGCCGCGCGAGGAAACAGCAAAGGAATAAGGACGGTCCAAAGATTGAAGCAGTCCAGCAGCGCACCGACCAAAACGATCAGTCCGAGTGCCAAAAAACGGAGCGAGCTGGACAGCTTGAGCGTCTGCTTGGCTTCCTTTTCTTCCTTTTCGACTGCTTTGACGACACCAATAGCCATGGCGAAAAAGTTAGCAACGACGGCGATGCCTGTCAGCAGATTACCCAGCAGTACGGTGTAATCCCACTTGCCGATGACGAGAAAAACGGACTGCAGCAGAGCACTGAAAATGAGCGTCCACAGCGCGATATATTTGGTTTCTTTGAGGACGACAGGGTCGATTTTTTTCATAAATACCTCGCAAGAACGGAAAAGTATCAATAGTTAAAACTTATTATAACACAAAATCGTGAACATTTCTACTGTTTGAGTCAAGAAAAAATAAATTTTTTTAGCGCGGTGTCAAATTTGGGACCGAAAGAGGGCTCGGCACAGGGAAAGCATTGACATGAAAAGCAAAATGTGCTACAATACATTCGTTAAACCGCGCTGTCGGACAGCCGACGGCGGATATTGAAAGGGACGGATATGAAACGAAAAAAACGATTTTCTCTTTCTACGACGCATATCATACTTCTGAGTTTTCTTTTGGCGATCATGCTGGGCTCGCTTTTGCTGTGGTTGCCTATCAGCGCGGCCGACGGACAAAGCGTTCCTTACGTTGACGCGTTGTTCACCGCCACCACTGCGACCTGCGTGACGGGCCTGGTCACGCTGCCCACCGTCACCACCTGGAGCGTATTCGGGCAGATCGTTCTGCTTTTGCTCATTCAGATCGGCGGTCTTGGCATCATTACCGTCATGACGGGCGTTATGCTTGCTTTGCGCCGCGAGATGGGGCTTGGCGACCGCTTGCTCATTCAGGACGCCTTTAATCTCAATACGCTGGCAGGTCTTGGTGCCTTCATCAAGCGGGTCATCCTCGGCACGCTGATCGTCGAGCTTGCGGGAGCGCTGGCGTATATGACCGTGTTCGTGCCCGATTTCGGGGCGCGGGGGATCTGGATCTCGGTGTTCAACTCGGTTTCCGCCTTTTGCAACGCGGGCATTGATATTTTCGCGCAGGACAGCCTATGCTCCTACGCCACGAATCCCGTCGTCAATCTCGTGACGAGCTTGCTGATCGTTCTCGGCGGTCTCGGCTATATCGTCTGGTGGGACGTCATCCGCGTCCTTGGCGACAAGGAAGCGCGCGGCCGCGGCCGCTTACGCCGCCTGACACTGCACAGCAAGATCGCGCTGGCCTCCACCGCCGTCTTTATTCTGGGCGGTGCGGTGCTGATTTTCCTGTTTGAATACGACAATCCGCTGACCATCGGCAATATGTCACTGTTTGATAAGATTCAGGTGTCGCTGTTCCAGTCGATCACGACGCGAACGGCGGGCTTTGCCTCCGTTCCTCAACAGAACCTGACGAGCGGCGCGTCGGTCGTGTCGCTTCTTCTGATGTTCATCGGCGGCTCCCCCGTGGGTACCGCGGGCGGTGTCAAGACGGTGACGATGGTCGTGCTGATCGCCTCGGCGATATCGACCGTCAAAAACAAAAACGAGGTCTCACTGTTCCATCGCACGCTGCCCGAGACCGCCATCCGCAAGGCCGTCGCCGTGACGGGAACCTCGTTCGCCATCTTGCTGATCTCGACGCTGCTGCTCTCCTTCGTCACCCCCGCCGACACGCTGGACGTGCTGTATGAAACGGTCAGCGCGACCGCTACGGTGGGACTATCCCGCGATCTGACCTCCTCGCTGAACGTGTGGGGAAAGATCATCGTCCTTGCCACCATGTATCTCGGGCGCGTCGGCCCGATCTCGCTTGCCTTTGCCTTTAACGTCAAGCATCAAGTGCAAAATATTGTAAAAAATCCCGTTGAGGAAATCAGCGTCGGATGAGAAAGGATCTATCATGAGCATTCATAAGTCATACGCAGTTTTCGGATTGGGGCGCTACGGCAAGGCCGTTGCCCGCGAGCTGGTCAAGAACGGCGCGGAGGTGCTGGCCGTTGATCTTGAGGAGTCGCTCGTCAACGCCGCGGCGGCGGATATTCCCGTTTGCAAATGCGCCGACGTGACCGACGTCGAGGTCCTGCGCCAGCTGGACATTGCCAAATTCGACGTGGTCATCATCGCCATGGCGGGAAATCTGGAGGCCAGCGTGATGGCAACGGCGCTGTGCCGTGAGCTGGGCGTCAAGACCATCATTGCCAAGTGCGCCAACGAAATGCACCAGAAAATACTCAGCCGCGTCGGGGCGGATCAGGTGGTCATTCCCGAGAGCGAATCGGGCGCGCGCCTTGCCAAAAACCTGCTTTCCTCGGGCTTTGTGGATATCATCGAGCTGACCAACAACGTCTGCATGGTCGAGCTGGACGTCCGTCCCGAGTGGGTGGGAAAGAATTTGCTCGAGCTGAATCTGCGCAAAAAATATTCCGTGAACGTCGTGGCGATCCGCCGCGGTAAGGGCGTCAGCACGGACATCGATCCGAACGATCCGCTGAGCGAGGACATGGAGCTGATCGTGATCGCCAATACGGCCAAGCTGAGCAAGCTGAAGTGAGGAGCTTTTTTCCGTTTTTTTCTTGACAGCCCCAAGGCGGCTGTGATATAATAAAAAAAAAGGGGTTTTTACGACTATGTCTACTGAAAACATCTACAAGATCCGTGCCAAGAACAGAGATCTCTTTTTGCGCGTGAGCGAAGGGCATTTCGCCACCAGCCACAGCCATATCAACTATTACATCGACGTCTCCGCCCAAAAGGCAAGACTGTCCGAGGCAACCGCCGTGGCGCGCGACCTTGTTTCGTATTATAACAATACCATCGTCGATACCATCCTTTGCCTGGACGGCACCGAGGTCATCGGTACCTGTCTGGCAAACGAGCTGACCAAGGGCGATTTTATGAATATGAATGCCCATCAAACCATCTACGTTGTCACACCCGAGCATACCACGGGCAGCCAGCTCATCTTTCGCGATAATACCGCTCCCATGATCGCCGGCAAGCACGTGCTTATCCTTGCTGCCTCCGTCGCAACGGGCTATACGGTGCTTTCGGCTGCCGAGGCCATCAACTACTACGGCGGTCACGTCACGGGCATCGCCTCTATTTTTGCGACGCTGACCGAGTGCGGTGGTCACAAGGTTCGCTCTGTGTTCAACACAAGCGACCTGGATGGCTATGCCAGCCATCCTTCGCATGAGTGCCCGCTGTGCAAGCAAGGCAAGAAGATTGACGGTCTGGTCAACAGCTTCGGTTTTTCCAAGCTTTAACAGATAAGGGACTTGCTCAAACAAGTCCCTTTTTTGTATATTTCTATTGACAAAATCCGACGGTGGGAGTATAATAATTTCCGTCGGGGCACGTATGTAAAGTCCCTAAAAAAATTACAGGAGAACAAACCATGAAAAAGTTTTTTGCCGAGTTTAAAAAGTTTATCACACGCGGCAACGTCGTCGATATGGCCGTTGGTGTTATCGTCGGTAGCTCCTTTACTGCTATCGTCAACGCGCTGAGCAACAACATTCTCAAGCCCATCATCAATTATCTGCTGGCGCTGATTTTTGGCGCGAACTCGTTGAGTGAGGTTTACACCTTCCTCCAAAGAGGCTACAAGGATGTGCTGGACGAGGCAGGCAACGTGATTGGCCAGGAGCTTGATCTGACGCAGTCTATCTACATTGACTGGGGCACCTTTATTAATGCGATTATCAACTTCCTGCTCATTGCCTTTGTGTTGTTTACTATCGTCAAGATTTTCAATGGTGTGCGCGAAGGTCAGAAGCAGTGGGCAGACAGCTTGGATGATCACATTCCCTCCAAGGCAGAGAGAAAAGAAATGAAGAAGCGCGGCATTAAGATGTCCGACAAGGCTGCCGTTGCTGCGTTCTATGCGGAAAAAGCCGCTGCAATCGAGGCGGAAAAGGCTGCCGCTGAGGAAAAGGCAAGACAGGAAAGACTTGCCAACCCCACGACAGAGGATCTGCTCAAGGATATTTTGAAAATTTTGAAAAATTCGGATCTCGGCTCGTAAGAGATTGACGAAAAAACAAGCTTCCACTGCGGTGGGGGCTTGTTTTTTGTTTCTCTAAATTTTAAACAAATTCTCCTATGGCAAACACAACCTATCGCACCCCAGTCCAACTTAATTTCAAGCAAAACGATTTTACCTTCTTCGCCTGCCGCTCGTGGTGACAAAACTTGAAGCACCGCGTAAAAGAGCTTTATGTCTATTTCTTGATTCGCTTTGTAGAGCGGCACGGAAGCGGTTTTCAAAGGCGGCAGCCTTTGACGCGCTTTCTTGGTTCGTTCTTTGCCGCGCGGCAAAGAATGAACATCAATGCCTGTACAGCGAACGCGTGCGAAGCACAGTGTGAGCGTCAAAAGGAGAAGAAGTTTGTAATTACGCTTTCTATCCCCGGGCGCGACACGGCGCGTCGCGCATTACGTTTGTGCTACTTCTTGGCGTTCCCCAAGAAGTAGCCAAGAAAGGAACCAAGGGGTCTAATACCCCTTGGCACCCCGGAGCGTGCAAAGGACGCGGCGCTGTCGCTCTGCTCATCTTTGCACGAAGTTGAGCAAATTCAGCTTTTGCGTTTGCAAGTTAAACAAACTTGCAAACACGGAAGTAGCACGCAAGCAGGACAGCAAAGTGTTCTCGTTATTTGCGACGCACCCCAGTCCAACTAAATTCCGAGCGAAAACGATTTTACCTTCTTCGCCTGCCGCTCGTGGTGGCAAAACTTGAAGCACCGCATAAAAGAGGTTCATGTCTATCTCTTGATCTGCTTTGAAGAGCGGCAATGCCAAGGGAGTTCCAAGAGGGAACGTCTTGGCTGACTTTCTTTCGTCCTTTCTTTGTTCTGCGACAAAGAAAGGACATCAAAACCGGCACAGCGAACGCGTGCGGAGCACAGTGTGAGCGTCAAAAGGAGAAAATGCAAAAAATCTAAATCTTCCCATATTTATATCTTTTCTCTGTTGACTTTTTTGCGAAGAAGGAGTACAATAGTCGTATCTTGTAAAAAAGAAAGAGGAATGCTATGAAGATCACGAAAATTCTCTCCCTTTTGCTCGCATTACTCATGCTGCTTAGCATGGTTGCGTGCACTCCCGAAACCCCCGAAGTTCCCGAAAATCCCGACAATGAACAACAACCCGGTGATGACCAACCCGGTGATGACCAACCCGGTGACGATCAGCCCGGGGAACAGTATGAGACTATCACCATCGCCCAAGCCCTCGAGCTGTGCGGCGAGGTGGGTAATATCACCACCGAACGTTATTATATCCGTGCGACCATCAAGACCATTACCAACGCCGCCTACGGCGCTATGGTCATTGAGGATGAAACGGGCGAGATCGCGGTCTACGGCACCTACAGCGCCGACGGCTCGATCAACTACAGTGCCATGGATGAAAAGCCTTACAAGGGCGATGAGGTCCTTTTGCATTGCATCCTGCAGAATTACAATGGAACCAAGGAAGTCAAGAATGCTCGCTTGATCGAGTTCAAGAAAAACGAAGCGGAGGTTGACCTTTCTACTTATACCGCCGCAACCATCGCTGAAGCAAGAGAGGCCGCTACGGGCACCAAACTCAAAGTCAGCGGCGTCGTTGCGCGTATCACCTATGCCAACGGCATGAAGCCCAGTGGCTTTATTCTGGTTGACAACACCCAGTCGATCTATGTCTACAATGCCGACGTTGCTCAGCGCGTACAGATCGGTAACAAGATTGAAGTTGCCGCGTCCAAGACGTATTGGATCCTTGGCGATGAACAAAACAACGCTCAGAAGTTTGGCTATAAAGGTTGCAACCAGCTGGAAGATGCGGTTCTGATTTCCAATGACAATAAGACGGATAATGCCTTCGATAAGAGTTGGATTGAGGAGAGCACCGTCAAAGAAATGCTGGATGTTCCCGTGACCGTGGACACCACTACGATCATCCGCAAGGTCAATGCTCTGGTGAAAAAAGTAGTCAACCCCGGCTTTGTCAATTATGAATTCCGTGATTTGGATGGTACGACGGGTACGTACACCTACACCCAGTGCAACGGCTCCGACTTCGGTTGGCTGGATGCCTTTGACGGTAAGATTTGCACGGTCTATCTTATGATTCTCAACGCCAAGTCCACCCAGTCGGGCTGCGTTTATCGCTTCCTGCCCATCGCTGTCGAGGACAACGGCTTCACCTTTGACAAGAATGGCGCGGCTGAGTTTGCAGTCAAGTACCACGGCCTGCCTCAGTTCTTGCCCACCTACTCGGGCAACCCTGCGCTTGAAATGGTTACAACCGTTTCCTCCGAGTTGCTTGGCTTTGAGGGAGCGACGCTGAGCTATACCTCTGATAATGAGGCTGCAGTCAAGTTTGTTCAGGTTGGCGAAAAGATCGTTATGAATTGCTTGTCTGCGGGTAAGGCTACTGTCACCGTCAAGGGTGCGTATAATGGCAAGGAATATAGCGAAAACTTTGAAATCACCGTTACGGTCAACGAGGACGTGGACTATACCAATATTGCGGGCGCGATCGCTGCAAACAAAGGCGATACGGTTACCGTTAAGGGTATCGTTGGTCCTTCTTTGGTCAACAAGGTGGGCTTCTATCTGATTGACGAAACGGGCGTGATTGCTGTGCAGACGGATGCTGAAACTATGGCAGGCTTGCAGATGGGCAACGAGGTTGTCTTGACCGGTGTTCGTCACATCAATACCAAGGGTGGCGCCAATTACTACGGTCAGACCTGCATTAACGACGCCAAAATTGTGGCCAACGCTTACGGCAAGCATGAGTATTCCACCGCGTCCTTTGTGTCGGGTAAGACGGTCAAGGAGCTTTATGACTTGGATCCCAAGACGGACTATACAACGACTGTATTTGTTCTCAAAGCAAAAATTTTGCTTAAGGGAGATGGATATTCCTCCACGATTTACCTGACGGATGGCCAGGGAACCGAGTTCAGATTGTACTGCTCCAACGCCAACCAATATAGTTGGCTTAAAGCTTATGCAGGACAGGAAGTGACGGTTGAGGTTGCTGGTTGTAACTGGAACGACAAGAGCTACTATACGGGATGTGCGCTGTCTGCCGAAACGCCGGATGGCAAGATTTACAATGAGCTGAATTTCAGCAAATAATTGCAGCGCAATAGTTAATATATAAAAAGCGTAAAAAGCGGTATCGTGCGATTGTGCGGTACCGCTTTTGCTTTCCTTGCCTGCCGCTCGTGGTGGCAAAACGAAGAGAAACACTTTCCGTAGGGCGGGAGCTTTGCGGTCGCGCTATGGCGCGATGCCCGTGTCTAGCGGGCAAGCAACGCTCGTGTGTCTCGGCGCAAGCCGAAATGTGTAGAGCGGCAATGCCAAGGGAGTTCCAGGAGGGAACGTCCGGGCGCGCAATGTTTGCGCCCGCGCTTGTGCGATGTTCGCGTTTAGCGAACAAGCAAACTTGC
>JAFVZV010000072.1 GCA_017507985.1 Clostridia bacterium | reverse complement strand
TCGTTTGAGGATATTGTAGTCGATATGCGCTATTCTTATGAACTTGGCTCACGTTTTATCGACCTTGAGGGCGGCGAGCCCACGCCGCCCGTTTGCAGGGCATCGGTGACGAATTTGGCAATGTATTCATCGTATTTGATCTCAAGGATAACCGCTTCGGGATAAGGAAACTCGCCCGTTGGAAATACCGGAATGTCCTGCGATAGTTGCTTGAGCATGGCTTCACTCGTCCAGCCCGCCCGCAGCTGCTTATCAAACGTAATGCGGGTATTGGATAGCGGATGCACGTAAGCCTCGCGCAAATAGCTAACTACTACACGGGGCATCATCACGCGGGAGGCAGACAGTCCATACAGCTCGTGGCACAGCGCATGATCTTCGTTCGCCAGTGCTTGCATATCTCCTCGCATCAAGGCGTGGTAGGTTGCCTCGCTCACGGGAGCCGATCGCTTCTCAATGCGGTCGGCCGCCTTGTGCTTGCATTCCAAGCGGATGCGAGACAGATTGCCATTGTAAATGCGCAAACGATATTTTTTTCGGTCCGCACTGCCCGACAGCTTTTCGTGGTAGGCGGTTTCATGCATGTCGTCGAAATACAAGCTGGAGATCAGATATCCGTCCGCACTCGGCATATGTGGGTCGGGCGACATCAATGCTCGCATACGGGCTGACAACACGAAATATTGCGCTCGTGTCAGAACGATCTTGTGCTCATGGCGCAGCATCAGCTCACCTCCTTTGCGTTTTTCGGTCAGTTTTGCCACAGTTCTTTCTTGTATTATAACAGATATTGTGCAAAATGTAAATAGGACGTAGGAATATTTTTATTATGAAGTAGATTATTTGACTTTTCCTTTTTGACGGAAAAATCGCATCAAAAATTTCTTTTGACTTTTTTCATTTTCCCCTTGACAAACACCTGTTGTCGTGTTATAATCTGTAAAGCATTTTGCTTTACACCTTGTTTTGATCGCTTTTGGAGGTCGTAATGTTTACAAAAGATCTAAGCGTTGCCTTTCTTCTGGATTTTTACGGTGACGTGTTGTCCGACCGCAAGCGCCGCGTGCTGGACGATTATTACAACAACGACCTGTCGCTGTCCGAGATCGCTTCTGATCTTGGCATTTCCCGTCAAGGCGTGCGCGAGCTGATCAAAAAGGCCGAGGAAGAGTTGAATTTTTACGAGCAAAAGCTACACTTGGCACAGCGTTTTAGCGAGGCAGGCGAGCACGCCGCTGCGCTGCGTGCCATGGCCGTTGAGCATACGCTGCCCGACGAGCTCGTACGAGAGATACGGGCATTGGAGGAATGCATCGGCTGATCCTCACCCGTGACCATATACCGCAAAACAAAAAGGAGGGATCTTATGTTTGACGGTTTGAGCGAAAAACTCAATAACGCCTTTAAGCGTCTACGCAGCAAGGGTAAATTGACCCCCGACGATGTTAAGGTCGGTATGCGCGAGATCAAAATGGCTTTGCTCGAAGCCGACGTCAACTACAAGGTCGTCCGCGACTTTATCAAGACGGTGTCCGAACGCGCCGTCGGCGTTGAAGTCCTCGAATCCCTGCTGCCCGGTCAGCAGGTCGTCAAGATCGTCCACGAAGAGATGATCGCGTTGATGGGCGGCTCGCAATCCAAGCTGACCATCGCCCCTAAGCCCCCCACAGTGATCATGATGGTCGGTCTGCAGGGTGCGGGTAAAACCACCCACGCCGCAAAGCTGGCCAATATGTATAAAAAGCAAGGCAAGAACCCCATGATGGTCGCCTGTGACGTTTACCGTCCTGCGGCAATCCGTCAGCTCGAGGTGCTGGGCGAGCAGTTGTCCATCCCCGTCTTTTCGATGGGAACGGGCACCTCTCCTGTCAAGATTGCCCGCGAGGGTCTGAAGGAAGCAATGCGCCGCGGCTGCGACATGGTCTTCATCGATACGGCAGGTCGACTGCACATTGACGAGGAGTTGATGGAAGAGCTGAAGAAGATCAAATCGGAGGTTGGCCCCACCGAAATTCTGCTCACCATCGACGCCATGATCGGTCAGGATTCGGTCAACGTGGCTGAAAGCTTTAACGAGCTACTCGACATCACGGGCGTCATTCTGACCAAGCTGGACGGCGACACCCGTGGAGGTGCGGCACTGTCTGTTCGTCATGTCACGGGCAAGCCCATCAAGTTTATCGGTGTAGGCGAAAAGATGGATGCCATCGAGCCCTTCCACCCCGACCGCATGGCCAGCCGTATTCTCGGCATGGGCGACGTGCTGACCCTCATCGACAAGGCTCAGCAGCAGTTCGATGAGAAAAAGGCCGCGGAGCTGGAGCAAAAGCTGCGCAAGTCACTGTTCACGCTGGACGATTACCTCGACCAGCTCGGGCAGATCAAAAATATGGGCAACCTTGAACAGCTCATGGGCATGATCCCGGGCATGAAGCCGGGCGCGCTCAAGGATGCCAAAATCGATGAAAACGCCCTGGCTCATACCGAGGCCATCATCCGCGCCATGACCATGAAGGAAAGAGAGCATCCCGAAATTATCCAAGCCTCACGCAAGATCCGCATCGCCAAGGGTAGCGGAACCAGCGTCGAGGAGGTCAATAAGCTGCTCAAGCAATTTGATCAAATGAAAAAGATGATCAAGCAGTTCTCGGGTGGCGGCGGCAAGCGTAATCCCTTTGGTAAAATGAAAATTCCGTTCGGATGACCCACGGCGTTCCCGCCCTCATTTCACGGATTTTTATAAAAAATAAAAATAAAAAAACAAAAAACATTTGGAGGAAACAAACCATGGTTAAGATCAGACTTAAGAGAATGGGCATGAAGAAGGCCCCCAGCTACCGCGTAGTTGTCGCTGACGAGCGTATGCCCCGCGACGGCCGTTTCATCGAAGAGATCGGCTACTACAACCCCATGACCAACCCCGCAGAGGTAAAGATCGACGCTGAGAAGGCTCAGAAGTGGATCAAGAACGGCGCACAGCCCACCGATACCGTCCGCGCACTTCTGAAGAAGTCCGGCATCATCGACTAATCCACCCCCGGAGGGAAACATGGCAGATTTGAAGGAAACCTTAACGGGTATCGTCCAGGCGATCGTCGACCATCCCGACCAGGTTACCGTTACCGAGGAGATCAGCGGATCGAATATCGATTTGACGCTGAATGTCGCTCCTGAGGATATGGGCATGGTCATCGGCCGTCACGGCAGAATCGCTAAGGCGATCCGTACCGTCATCAAAGCGGCGGCTTCCGGCAGCGGAAAAAAGGTCAACGTAGAGATCCGCTGACATACCCGCAGCAAAAAAGGTCTACCCAGGTGCTATTGCAGCACCGGTGGAGGCCTTTTTTGTTATTTTCTTGACTTTTCTTTCGTTTTTTTATAGACAAATGCCTAATTTTGTGATAAAATAATAAGAAATTATTTTCAGGAGGTGCCAACGCGTGAGAATACGCTCCATCTGCCCCGACTCGTTTGCGTCCAACTGTTATCTCGTGATCGAGGGTGAACGCGCTTTGATCGTCGATCCGAGCGTTTCGGTCGATGCAGTGCAATCTGCTCTTGTGTCTGAAGGCGCACGATGTGTCGGTATCTTGCTGACGCACGGTCATTTTGATCATCTCCTCTCGCTGGACGAGCTGCGCGATGCTTATCCTGACGCTCCCGTCTATCTGCACGCCGCCGATGCCGAACTGCTTTCCGATGGTGATAAAAACGCATTTGCCCTCTTTTTTGGTCAAGACTGCGTCTGGCGCCCTGCCGATCATTTGTTGACCGACGGCGAGATCATTCTGTTGGGCGATGCTCGCCTGCGTGTTCTTCACACACCGGGGCATACCCGCGGTTCGGTGTGCTACCTGTGCGGTGACGATCTGATCACAGGTGACACGATATTCGCCGGTGGCTATGGTCGATATGATCTGTACGGCGGCGACTACGGCGCGCTGTGCCGCTCCTTGCGTTCGCTGACTGAACTATCTCCAACTCTTCACATTCATCCCGGTCACGGCCCGAGCGCACGTCTCGGCGATGCTCTTGGCGCTATCGGACTCGCATAATCGAAACAAATATTGACAAATCATCAAGTTATAATAAAGGAATGGTAACATCCATGGATTTCAATCGTTTAGCGGAACTGTTGTTCCCCCACGTAAGTGAATTGCCCTCCGACATGGAAGCCAAGTACCCCGCACGTCAGCTTCCCGAGGGTGCTAAGGTCACTCGTTTTGCTCCCAGCCCCACCGGCTTTGTGCATTTCGGCGGTCTGTTTCCCACCACCGTTGCCGAGCGTCTGGCTCACCAGAGCGGCGGCGTACTGTATTTGAGAATCGAAGACACCGACGCCAAGCGTGAGGTTCCCGGCGCGGCCGAGGGACTGATCAAGACGCTGGCTCGCTACAATATCTGCTTTGACGAGGGCGCGATTTTGAACGAACAAGGTCAGATCAGCGATCACGGCATCTACGGTCCCTACAAACAGAGCCTGCGCGCCCCCATCTATCACGTGTTCGCCAAGCAGTTGGTGCGTGAAGGACGTGCTTACCCCTGCTTCACGACCGAGCAAGAGCTGGAAGAGTTGCAGCAGGTCAATAAGAAAGAAGAATTGAAGAATACCGACTGGCAGGCACAGGCTGAGGCCAAGCGTGCCGAGATGCTCAAAAACCGTGAGTTTACCCTCGAGGATGTGGAGGCTCATCTTGCCGCAGGCGATCCTTTCGTGCTCCGCATTTTAGCCGACGGCGATCCCGAGCGAAAGATCAAATTCACCGACCTTGTCAAGGGCAATATGGAAATCCCCGAAAATGACGAGGACTTCGTCCTGCTCAAGTCGGACGGTATTCCCACCTATCACTTTGCTCACGCGATAGACGATCATCTCATGGGAACCACCCACGTCATCCGCGGTGAGGAATGGCTCCCCAGCCTTGCCAAGCACCTGCAGCTATTCCGCTATCTTGGCTTTAAGGCTCCCAAGTATATGCACATCGCCCAGATCATGCGTCTGGATGAAAACGGCAATAAAAAGAAGTTGTCCAAGCGCGACATGGGTGCTAACATGGATGATTACACCCGCATGGGTTACTCCCCTGAGGCCGTATGCGAGTACGTCATGACGCTGCTCAACTCCAACTACGAGGAATGGAGGGCGCAGAATCCTGACAAGCCTTACACCGACTTCCCCTTCAACATCAAAAAAATGTCCGTTTCGGGCTGTTTGTTTGACTTTAACAAGCTCAACGACGTGTCCAAGAACGTGCTGTGCCGCATGAGTGCCGCTGACGTGACCGCGAAGGTGACCGAATGGGCGCAGAGCTTCGACCCCGATTTCGGCGCTGTGTTGGCTGCCGATCCTGCCTACGCCGAGCAAATTTTTGCCATCGGTCGTGGCGGCAAAAAACCGAGAAAAGACTTGGCGACATGGGCCGATGCCAAGCCGTATATGGGCTTCTTCTACGACGAATTCTATCAGATCGTCGACGCGATTCCCGAATCGTTTGACAAGGCAGACATCGTCGCCGCACTAACGGCTTTTGCTCAAAACTACGACGAATCCGACGATATGAACGCTTGGTTTGACAAGGTCAAGACCATCGCCCGCGAGCTCGGCTTTGCTGACGATATGAAGGCCTACAAGGCCGATCCCGCCGCCTTCAAGGGCAGCGTGGCGGATATCAGTATGTTTTTGCGTGTGGCTGTAACGGGCAAACAGAACGCCCCTGACCTGTACACCGTCATGCACATTCTCGGCCGTGACCGCACGATGGCGAGAATCAACGCCACCATCGCATCCCTGTAAATCCGAAAAGGAAGGATATAACCATGGAAGAAATCAACAGCAACTTTATACACGAGATCATCGACGCAGATCTTGTTTCCAATCCCGGTCTTAAGATCCACACCCGCTTCCCTCCCGAGCCCAACGGGTATTTGCACATCGGCTCGGTCAAGGCCATCTGCGTCAACACCGACGTCGCGAACAAGTACAGCGGTCTGTTCAATCTGCGCTATGACGACACCAATCCTGCCAAGGAGTCGGACGAATTCGTCCGCGCCATCCGCGAGGACCTGGAATGGCTGGGCGCGATCCCCACGGGCGGTGTCTATTACGGCTCGGATTATTTTGGCAAATGCTACGAGTACGCCGTTCAGCTCATCAAGCAGGGCGATGCTTACGTGTGCGATTTGTCCAAGGACGATCTGGCGGATTATAAGGGCACCGACCGTGCCCAAGCATCGAAAGAATCTCCTTATCGCAACCGTTCAGTCGAGGAAAACCTCGCGCTGTTCGAGCGTATGAAAGCGGGCGAATTCGAGGATGGCGCACGCACGCTGCGCGCCAAGATCGACCCTTCGTCTGACAACCCCTATCTGCGCGATCCCGTTATCTACCGCATCAAGCACATTCACCATCACCGTCAGGGCGACGAGTGGTGCGTTTATCCCATGTACGACTTCGCGCATCCCATTCAGGACGCGCTGGAGGGCATCACCCACTCGCTTTGCTCGAGTGAATTCCGTAACCACAGACCTCTTTACGACTGGGTGGTCAACAAGATCGGCTTTGAACAGAAGCCCCATCAGTGGGAGTTCGGCCGCATGAACATCACCTATACCGTCATGTCCAAGCGCTACCTGCGTCAGCTGGTCGAGGAGGGACACGTGGACGGCTGGGACGACCCCAGACTGCCTACGCTGAAGGGTCTGCGCCGTCGCGGTTACACGCCTGCGGCTCTCTTTACCTTTGTCCGCGAAGCAGGTGTGACCAATACCGACCACACCGTTGACGTCCGTCAGTTGGAGGCCTGCGTGCGCGACGATCTGAACGAAAACGCACCCCGCCGCGTGGGTATCGCCAATCCCATCAAGGTCGTCATCGACAACTATCCCGAGGATAAGGAAGAGATGATCGCCCTGCCCAACCATCCCCAGAAGCCCGAGCTCGGCACGCGCGAGGTTCCCATGACCCGCGAGGTC
>JAFVZV010000071.1 GCA_017507985.1 Clostridia bacterium | reverse complement strand
TTGTAATAAGTGTCGGGGAGAACCTCAATCACCTCGGCTTCAATAACCGTTTGTATTTCAAAACCGGGAGCAATCATATCTCCATCTCCCTCGTTTCCTGACGAGGGATTTCCATATACAACCTCTTGTTTTCCCGTTATCTTAATTCCGCTTGTCATAGTAGAAATTGACGGAACATCATTGTTGGGGGTATTGAGTAGCGGTATAATTATGGCCGTGCCTAAAATCAGCACGAAGCAAGCCCCCAAGGAGAGCAAACGGAGCCAAAAATCTCTTTTCCTTTTCTTTTGTGTCAGCGTTTCCTTTTGTTTTACGTATTGCTCGACGAGGGCGGGATCAATGTGATCAAGCCCCGTTGTCCATTCTTGTTTTTTCATATCAAGTACCCCTTATGTTCCAAGCTTTCTTTGAGTGCCGCTCTGATGGCGGCCAATTCCTTGTTGACCATCGAGCGGCTGAGCATCAAGTTGCGCGCGATGGTGTTAATGGGTTCGGCCATATAGTAGCGGCTCATGAAAATAAATTGCCGACGGTCGGAGAGTGAGCGAATAAAGTCGCTGATGATGCTGCCCAGTCGCTCAGCATCAAAATCAGCACCAACATTGCCATCATCGGCTATGAAATCTTCAAGCTCGGATAGTGCCACCGTCAGTTCTGACGGAACTGCACGCATGCGGTGGGCGCTGTGATAGCGCTTGATGGCAATTCTGTGCGTAATGGTGGTCAAAAACGCCTTGAGGACGTTCGGTCTTGTTGGTGGGATCGTATTCCAAGCGCTCAAATAGGTATCATTGCCACATTCCTCACAGTCCAGTCTGTCGTGCAGTACGCCGTAAGCGACCGAAAACAAATAGTTTTTGTATTTGAGGTCGGTCTCCTCGATTGCTTTTTCATCGCGTACCCAATAGAGTTCTATGATCGTTTTATCGTCCAGCGGTAATCTTGCCGCCCGTTTGTTTTGAAGTTCCATAACCTGCCTCCTTTCCGCTGTTTTGAAAGGCCCTTCATAAATAGAAGTACCGAAAAATCGGAAAATGTGTAATTGGTTAGAAGTCTTTTTTATATTATAACATGTTTTTTTGAAATTTGACAGTTTTACGCCAAAAAGGACAGAGAACAGGGGCAATCCCAAAATTCTCTGTCCTTTTGATTTAATATTAGTTTCTCTTGTCCTTTGCGTCCTCGATCAGTTCCTCGACCATGTCTTTGTCAAACGTCCAAAGACCGCTGGATCCCTCAAGTACGGAGGTGTCAAGATCGAAATTCTTGGCCCATTCTTTGCCCTCGGGGGTGTTCAGCGCCTCGGTCAGCTTTTCGGTAAAGAAAGCAATTTCCTTGCGCTGGGTTGCCGTCGCATAACCGTCGCACAGATAGTCTTGCCACAGAATACCGGGAACGCCGCCGTTTTCGTACGTTGCGCGGTACCATTCAAAGACGGAGCAAACAGTGCTGATATAAGCACCCTTGGTGGCACGGTCCGAGTCAAGATTGTACTCGTACGTGTAGTCGTTACCGAACTTTTCATTGATAGCGATATCGCGCATACGGTTGAACTGAGGCAGCAGCATAGGAACGATGCCGTTTTCGATGCTGGAGGCGGTCAGCTCTGCAACTTCGCTGGGTGTGTAGGGAAGTGTGGTGTAGTCCGAAGCGGCATACAGCACGCCGGATTCCGCCATTAACTCGGGAATGATAGCACAGCGGCGCTGGCTGTAATATACGTGACGATAGTGAGAATTTTCTGTTGTAGGATCGACGGTTGCCAGCCAGTTTGCTCCCTCGGTGCGCAAGCTGATCTTGCCTGTGGGAAGAGCTTCCTTGGCGTGTTCCAATATCATTTCGTAGTCCTCGATACGCTCCAATGTACGGAACATATCCAGAACCTCCAGCGGACGGCTCCATTCGGAGAATACGATATTTTTGTTCTTGTAGCTGGCCCACCCGTGGTCATGGGTGGGGCCTTCCTCGGGATCAATTTCGTCACACGACTCGAAATTTGTACCCCAATCGTCGTTCAGCGATTCGATATCGCCGTACATATCCATCAGGAAGAAGCGGAAATACTGTTTGGAAGAACCGTCAATGCGGAAGCGGGCGTTGAAATCAACGCGCATCCAACCGCGGGTATCCTCTACGTCGAGCAGCACGCTGCCATCGCCGCCCAGCCAGTAGTTATCGCCCCAACGCTGGTACTGCCAAACGGCATTCATCGCACAAGCCTGTGCCAGCTCCTTGGAGCCGAAGCCTGCCTCGATAAATTTGGTTTTGAACAGCGTGTTTGCTTGGTTGAGCGAGTTGGCAGATTCGTAAGGATAAGTGATCCAGCCCTGCAGCTTAAGGCCAAGCGCACGAGCTACGTCAAGCGAGAACCAGCAAGCATCAATGTTGTTTGCGCGGTTTCTCCCGAAGGATCCGTCAAACTCAAAGGCTGCTGTTGTGTTGATCAGATTGATTCCGCTTTCTTTCATGGCAAGAAGATTGTCGATGACATTGAACGCGGCATCGGGGCCGAGCTGGACGTTACCGCGCATATCTGCCATAGACTGTGCCGTAATGGCGGGGAAGCGAGTACCGTCCTCGAGAACGACGTAATTGTCGTTTTCGGGATTGAACTTGACCTTGATTGAATCCGTTTCGATCTTTACGGGAATGGAAACGGCCTCCATGGTGTCGCCGTTACCAACGATCAGGCGAAGCACGACCTGATTGGTCCAAGGTGCGCACTGCAGATACATTGTACCTTCGATCTTGCCTGCGGACGTGCCTCTAAGATGGCTGTCAAAGCTACTCATGAATTCCTCATAAGTGTGTAGCCACTGGTTACGTGTAGGAGAAGAAGGTGAGGATTTTTTAACCGCCTTGGGTGTTGTAACGTCATCATTGTTACTGATGGCAAATTCAAATTCTGATTGCGTGTAGGTCGCACCACCCCAAATCTTCGTTCCGTAATTTTCAGGGTTGGAGGTTTCGTTTCGCACAAGGCCTTTGATGACGATCTTATAGTCACCAACCTTGAGATTGAATGCACCATCAAATGTAAAGTACATTTCACCGCTTTCACCGGGATAAACCTCGTCAATGATGCGGCTATAAAGGTTTTCCAATTTTCCGACTTGCTCCCAACTACTGCCGCTTTTGCGATACAGCAATGCTTCAAAGCAGAAGGTACCGTTACCGTCGCCATCCAAAACGGTGTTGCCCGTATTAGTAAATTGGAACTTCCACCACAGCATAGAGGTGGATTTGACATTTCCCGAATAAATAAGATCGGTCGATTCATAATGAGGATATTTCTTGCCGAGCTTATCTTTTTCGAAGTTGGCAGTTACTTGGGCACGATTGTTAAGCTTGTCTGTGCCGCCAACGTAGCCGAGATACTCCCACGTTACGTCTACCGTGCCGGGAAGCGTCAGATCGTAATACAGTTTACCGTTTTCGCGGTCGGCATCCTCGAATGCAGTGGCGTTGACATATACGATCGACGAGGCCTTTTTCGAGGAGGTGACCTCGTACCAAATCGGAACGGCATCGTACGCTGTTGCTTGCTTGGGAATCTTGTAGGTCAAGGTGTAATCAACACCGTTCACCGTCTTTTCCAAAGAACCCGTATAGCAATCGGCATCGTTGTATTTGCTCAATTCCTCTGCTTTTTCACGAGAAATGGGATTGTAGATCAGACCGCCGTCGGGAGCAATGGCATAGGTGCTGACCGAGGAGGGATCTTCCGTGGTATAACTCAGATCCTCCAAAATATCATACATATCATCGTTTAAATTAAAAATATTTAAGCTATCCAATTTGCTGTCCTCGTAATAAGAAAATGTAAGTTGTGTCAAGCAAGGGCCGCAACCGTCGCTCTTGGAAGGGTCAGAGAAACGGATATAACATATATCATAGACCTCAAATTCATACGGATCAATGGTAAATACGGCTTGATTGCTTCTGTCGCGGCAGGTATCGTGTTCATCCAACCAGTTGTAGACTTTTGTCCATTCTTTACCGTCGGGGGAAATCTCGATCATATAGTCATTGCCGATGGTGAAGTCGAGTATCGGCTCAAACTTGGTGTGAATATCAAATTTGTAGACGATGGTGTTATACATGTCCGCGTAGCGGCAGTAATCCAACGTCGTACCGGGAGAACGATAAATAAAGGAAGCATCCTGCAGTGAAGAATTGCATTGATATGTTCCCGAGCTATAAAGGTACAGCGTGCCTTCTTCGCGGAGCAACGGCTCGGTGTTGGGAACATAAGGTTCTTCCTCGGGAGGAGGCTCTACGGGGGGGTTGTTTTCCGGAGGTGTTTCGGTACCTCCATTGTCATTTCCCGGCGTTTCATCATTTTGTTGGGGGGGCGTGTTGTCTTTGCAAGCGATGAGTGTTCCCAGCGTCAGAACGAGAGCCAGGATCAGCACCAAATAGCGCAAAAACGAGCGCGTAGCAAGCATGGATTTTATGCAGCGCATGGTAAAGACCTCCTTTGCGGTGATTACAGAATATTTTACCATGTTCTGACGAAAGTGTAAAGTGCCTTTTCGCTTTTTTGTGCAATTTGCCATGAGAATATTTCAAAACCAATGGGAAATATTTCATGTGAAACGAATAAGCGTCCTTATAAAATATTTTTGTTTGAGAAATAAATTTTATTAATATGGTTGCAACTTGCTGTTATTCGTGATATAATATTATGGAGTGAGAAAAATCCTTTGATAAATAAGGAGTGTACATATATGCGCAATTTAGGATATTATAACGGTGAGATCGGTTTGATAGAAGACTTAAAAGTACCTATGACGGATCGCGGCCTTTATTTCGGTGACGGCGTTTACGATGCTGCTTATACAAGAAATCATATTATTTATGCTCTTGATGAACATATTGCCCGTTTCTATTTGAACTTGAAACGTCTGGAAATTGCCGAGCCTATGCCGGCCGAGGAATTGAGTGCCTTGCTGACTGATCTGGTACGCCGTGTAGATGATGATGAGCAATTTGTTTACTGGCAGGCTACTCGTGGAAGCGCGTTGCGCGATCACACGTTCCCTAAGGGCGAGCCAAAGTCCAACCTGATGATCATGCTACGCCCTGTATCCATCAAGCCGGTGTATCAGCCGATCCGTTTGATCTCCGCCGAGGACAAAAGATATCTCTATTGTAACATGAAGACTATCAATCTTCTTCCCAGTGTATTGACTGCTGAAATGGCAGCTAAAGCGGGTGCAGACGAGACTGTGATGCATCGTGGAGACCGTGTGACAGAGTGCTCGCATGCCAATGTCTCCATTTTGAAAAACGGCACATTCATTACGCCGCCTGCGGATGAATACATCTTGCCCGGTGTCGGTCGTGCGCACTTAATCGTGGCGAGTAAAACGCTCGGTATTCCCGTCGAGGAGCGCATCTTCACCATGCAGGAACTGCGCGATGCTGATGAGATCATTGTCTCTAGCGCAGGATCGCTGTGCCTATCCGCGTGTGAACTGGACGGTGAGATCGTCGGTGGAAAAGATCCTGCCACACTTCGCAAACTACAGGACTTCGTCGTTGCCGATTGGTTGGCAAAGACGGAAGGGTAAGAAGATTAATATGGTAAAATTCAAAACGCCCGAAGCGATTGCTTCGGGCGTTTTGCGTTACATTTTCCGATAATTCTCATATTTTTTCTTTGCCGCGTCCTCGCCTTGCTCAAACAAGGTTTTTGCCTCGTCAGGGAAGGTGCGGATGAGAGCGCTGTAGCGCACCTCGCCGTCCAGGAAGTCGCGGTAAGACATGGTTGCCTCGCCACTATCCAGCGTAAAGGGCTTGTCAGCGCGGGGATCGTAGCGGTACAGATGCCAGTATCCCGCGTCAACTGCTCGCTTCATCTCAGCCTGAACGCCACTCATGCCGCCCTTAATGCCGTGCGCAGTGCAAGGCGTATAGGCGATGATGACGGAGGGGCCGGGATAGGAAGCGGCCTCACGCAAGGCTTTCATGAGTTGGTTTGGATCGGCGCCCATGGCAACCTGCGCGACGTAAACGTTGCCGTAGGTCATAAGCATCGCGCCCAGATCCTTTTTCAGCGTCTTTTTGCCCGAGTTAGCAAATTGTGCGACAGCTCCAATAGGCGTTGCCTTGGAGGACTGACCGCCTGTGTTGGAGTAAACCTCGGTGTCAACGATGAACATATTGACGTCCTCGCCGCTGGCCACAACGTGATCCAGACCGCCAAAGCCGATATCGTACGCCCAACCGTCGCCACCAAACATCCAAAAGCACTTTTTGGTCAGCTGGTCGCGGTAGCGCAGAATATCGTCAGTTAGGGTTGCTTGCTCGCCCTTCATTGTGGGACGAGCTTTGATAAGTGCGTTACACAGCGCTTCGGTCAGTGCAGGAGATGCGTCGTAATCGTCGAATCCGTCGAGCCATGCGCGTGCGCTTGCCTGAACGTTGGCATTGTCAATGGTTGCGAGCTGTTCAACGCGCATTTTTTGTGCTTGTCTTTGCTGGCGAACGGACAGGAACATACCAAGGCTGAACTCGGCATTGTTTTCAAATAGTGAGTTGGACCAAGCGGGACCGTGTCCTTGCTTATTGGTCGTGTAGGGAATACCCGGCATGGGTGATCCCCAAGCCTGCGAGCACCCGGTTG
>JAFVZV010000070.1 GCA_017507985.1 Clostridia bacterium | reverse complement strand
CAAAAAGCGGCAGACATTCCGTACTCAACGCTTGGCGAATACGTTGATATGTACGGCTATGGGACAAAGACAGATGTTGTTATCAACGGAAAGACAATTGAGGTGCTACCTCTTGCACACCCAAGACAAATTGGAGCATTGGGCGCTCATAGTGAAAAGTGGTTTTTAGCGCACAAAGAGTGGGAACAAGGGAATAAAATGAGACTTTAAGGTATTACAACCCCCGTTTTTCGACCATTTTGAGACCTTTTGGAGTCTTGACCCACGTCGAGAGTATCGTTTGTCTGACGCGGTCTGACAACGTGACGTAATGCGGCGACAACATATTGACAAGGAGAACAAAAAATGACGCATTCCTTTTTACTCATCGGGCAATCGAATATGGCAGGCAGAGGCGCACTTTCCAGCGCCGAGCCTCTTGACAATATGGGCGGCAGGCTCAAGGTCTTGCGCAACGGAAGATGGCAGCAGATGTACCGTCCGCTCAACCCCGACCGGCCCTTCTCCGGAACCTGCCTTGCCGAAAGCTTTGCTGCCGCGTACGCCCAGGGCCATCCCGGCGTTGACGTGGGAATCATTCCTTGCGCGGACGGCGGCACAAGCCTGGATCAATGGCAGGAGGGCGGCTTATTATTTGACAACGCCGTGAACTGTGCTAAGCTTGCGCGCAGAACCTCACACCTTGCCGGCATTCTCTGGCACCAGGGTGAGAGTGATTGCGGCGAGAATCAGCATCCGCTGTATCTCGAAAAGATCACGAAGATCATGCAGGCGCTGCGGCGCGAGCTGGATGCTGATGCAGTTCCGCTCGTGGTGGGCGGCTTGGGCGATTTCCTGAAGGATATGATCCAGATGCCTCAGCTTGTCAATTATCCCTACGTCAACGAAGCTTTGATAAAATTTGCCGAGATCACACCGAACACGGCTTTCGCATCAGCCAAAGGGCTTACGTCGAACCCGGACAATCTGCACTTTAACCACGCGTCCTTGCAGGAATTCGGTCTGCGGTATTACGCTGCATTCAAAGCGCTGGAAGACAGCAGCCGCCTGCCGGATCAAACGGGCAAAACGGATGACGCGCCGCGCACCGCGATGGAACTGCTGTGAAGCGAAGAGCCACAAAAAGGAGTATCACATGACCGATCCGTGCGAGAGAAGCAGCCTATGCAAAAATACCAAGCATGCCCAAAAGATTTGTTCGCTACAGGATAGCGAGGGAAAATGGGGATACTTTCACACGCATTTTTCCGACAGTCCTTCCCCCTACACAACGGAAAGCGCGCTGCGCCGCCTGGAACTCTTAGGATTTACCATAGAGGATGACTGCATCCAACGGGCGATTACATACATGAGCGACTGCCTGTCGGGAGTCAAAACGGTTCCGGACAAGCAGGAGCAGCACGTGGACTGGAGCGTCTTCACCTCGCTGATGCTGGCTGCCCGTATCCGACGGTTTACGCAGGACAACCCTGCCGCCAACGCCGTTGCCAAGGCTTGGGCGAGCATTGTCACGCGAGCCTTTGCCGCGCAGACGTACGATGACCGTGCCTATCTGCAAGCTTACCGCGACACCTGGGGAACCGATCCCAAGGGCGGTCGCCTGCGGGATCTCTCGCAGTTTTACACCGTTTCCGTCATCAACGGTTATCTGGATGAAAAAACGGAGCGCTGCTTGCTCCGATATCTGATCGACAAGCCGGACGGGATATATTACGCCTATGAAAAGCACATTGGCACGCTTCCGTATGCGTTTACAGGTCGGGATGCCAGTCGGTATCTTGGCTGCATTGCGCTGCTTGCCGAATACCCGACCGCCAAGCACGAGCTGCAATTTGTTGTGCGTTGGCTGGAGTGCAACCGAAACGCCAACGGTGGCTGGGATATGGGACGGGATGCCAAGGACGGCGTTTACCTGCCGCTTTCCGACAGCTGGCGCACGCCCGCCGCGCGGGAGGCCGACTGCACATACCGAATTTCAAATCTGCTCGCAAAGCTGTTTTTGCCATAGCATAAGGGAGGAGAAAGACATGGCTCTCGAATTCAGAAAGCTCAACGAACAAGATATTAACGAAATCACCGCATACAAGCAGGAATTTATCGACTGCAACAGCAGCATGGATGGCACGGGTGTGCTGTGTGAGTGCGAGGCCGAGGAGTGGCTTCTGACCAATCGCGTCATGGAAACCACGACCAATCCGCAGTATACCCGATATTTGCAATACGGATTATTTTCGGATGGCAGGCTTCTAGGTCTGCTTCAGATCAGGCTTGAGCTCAAGGGCTATCTGATCAATTTTGGTGGGCATATCGGCTATTGCGTGCGCCCGAGTGAGCGCAGGCGCGGCTATGCCAAAGCCATGCTCAAGGCTGCCTTGGATATCTGTCGCGATGTTAGTCTTGAAAAAGTTTTGATCACCTGCCTTGAGGATAACGTGGGGAGCGCCAAAACCATCGAAGGCTGCGGCGGCGTATATGAAAAAACCGTATACGATGACGTGAATTACATGGCAAACATGAAACGATATTGGATTATCGTGTGAACCGACCATTTGTTGAATATGAAGGAGTAAATTATGACCGATCCGCATGACACCCCCATGTCCCCACGCACCGAGATTCTGCACGTCCGCGTGGTGGAGCAATCCTGCCGGATGAGCACCGCAGGAACCAAAACCTTTCGCACAATCAAACATTTTGTTATTCGCGTTCGGGACGATTTCGGAAACGAGCGCCCCTCCTTGCTAGTAACGGTCACGTATTCAAGAGAGCCGTACACCCTTTTGTGCCTCACGAAGTACACGCCCTCGCATCCTCTTGCCCCCTCCCTCTCAGCCATAAGGTCGCTATACCACTCACTCTTTTCAAAAAAGCT
>JAFVZV010000069.1 GCA_017507985.1 Clostridia bacterium | reverse complement strand
GGCATGAACGGCTGCGACCACCAGCCCATCCAGATGGATCTGCACAAGGCCATCAAGCTGGCAAACGAGGTTCAGGACGAGGTCGTTGTCAAGCAGTCCAACTTTGGTGACTATATTGCAGAGATCCGCAAGAACAAAGACAATCTTACTGTATTCGAAGGCGAGATCAACGGTCAGCTTTCTGCCGGTGCTTGCCCCCTCATTAACACCGCATCCGCTCACGTGGATATCAAGCAGGACAACCACGACGCACAGCATTTGCTCGAAAGAGTAGCCGAGCCCGTCTCCGTCATTGCTATGCTGAACGGCGGCAAGTATAAGCAGGATTTCTTCACCTACGCGTGGAAGGTGCTCATGCAGAATCATCCTCACGACTCCATCTGCTCTTGCTCGTGCGACGAGATCTACGAGGAAATGAAGACCCGCTTTGCCAAGTCCATCGCCTGCACCGAGCAGCTACGTGACGGCTCCTTGGACTATCTGGCCACTGCCATTGACACTTCCAAGGCACAGGGCGACAAGGCTATCGTCGTACTCTCCCTTGAGCCCAACGCAAGCACCGTGACCGTCAAAGCCAACGTTGACTTTGACAAGAGCGATGACGTATCCGAGATCGCTATTTTCGACGAAAACGGCAACGAAGTTCCTGCCAAGATCAAGCTGATCAAGAATCAGTTTACCTATACCTTGCCTGACGACCGTTTCCGTCAGCCCAAGTACGTCAACCGCTTTGAGGTTGAGATGCAGATCAATACGCACGGCATCGGCTACCGCGTATTCAGCGTCAAAAAGCAAGCGGCAACAGTTAAAACGGCTGTTACGTACACCGATCGCACCATGGAAAACGAGTACCTTTTCGTCAAGTTCAATGACAATGGTACTGTCGATGTAACCGAAAAGAAATCGGGTCGTGTCTATGCCGGACAAAACTTGTTTGAGGATACACAAGACCGCGGTAACCTGTACAACTACATTCAGGCCGCAGGCGACGTTGCTATCACCACTAAGGATTCTGTCGCTGACATCTCGCTTTATGAGGTCACGCCTTATTCGGTGACCTTCAAGGCTGTTGTTCCCATGGCAATCGACGCTGACATCACCACCTATGTCACCCTGTCCGACGGCATTGCCCGCGTCGATTTCAAGACCGAGATCACCAACCGCGCCGAGGATCACAGAATTCGCGCCCTGTTTGAAACCAACATCGATACCAAGACGGTACTGGCCGAGGGTCAGTTCGATCTGGTTCGCCGCGATATTCAGCCCGCCTTTACCTGGAAGAACCCCTGCAACGCGCAGCGTGATCAGGCGTTCGTTACGCTGGAGTCCGAGAATGGCACAGACGCTCTGATGGTCGCTAACCGCGGTCTTTGCGAGTACGAGGTTCTGCGCGACGGTCACAATACGCTGGCCATCACGCTGCTCCGTTGCATCGGTCAGATCGGTGACTGGGGCGTATTCCCCACCCCGCTGGGTCAGAAAAAGGGTACCTGGACGCTCGAATACTCTATGGTTCCCTATGAGACCTCCAAGAAGGCCGAAGCTTACGGTCTGGGCTATGTCTTTGCCGGTCCTGCTGCATTGGCCATTGGCACCGACAAGCACGAAGGCAAGCTGTCCGCTACATCTGATTACATTCGTTTCAACAACGAATCCATCCGTATGTCTGCCTTCAAGAAGGCTGAGTACAGCAATAACGCCATTTTGCGTCTGTTCAATACGGACGAAAAGACGGTCACGCTGACGATTGACGTCTCTCCCGTCTTCAAGGCCGCAAGACTGACCAACTTGGGTGAGGAAAAGATCGCTGATATTGAGATCAAGGACGGAAAAATCACGCTGGATGTTTCCGCCAAGAAGATCGTGACGATCGAGTTGATTTAATTGAATTTTATGCGAAAGAGGGGACACTTCATAAAGCGTCCCCTCTTTCGCCCCCTCTCCCAATAAATCTTTTCAGAAAAAATGGCAACTACGCTAACCACGTAGTTACCATTTTTTCCATTTATCATCTTCGATGAAAGGGCGCGGGGGAGAAGCCTTTGGCAAAAGGTTTCTCCCCCGCGTTCTTATTGACTATTATTCGTCCTTCTTAGCCAGCTCTGCCGCACTGGTAACAAGACCTGCAAGGCTCTGGATCTCGGACGGAATGATGATCTTAGTCGCCTTGCCGTCAGCAGCCTTAGCAAATGCTTCCAGACTCTTGATAGCGATCACGCCTTCGCCGGGAGCGGCATCGTTGATCATACGGATACCGGCCGCAGTTGCTTCCTGTACCTGACGGATAGCCTCGGCTTCACCCTCTGCTTCGCGAATGGCGGCTTCCTTGAGTGCCTCAGCGCGCAAGATTGCGGCCTGCTTCTCTGCTTCTGCCTTAAGAATAGCAGCTTCCTTCTGACCCTCGGCCACAAGGATGGCAGACTTCTTTTCACCCTCAGCCTTCAGAATGGACTCACGGCGCTCACGCTCTGCCTTCATCTGCTTTTCCATAGCATCTTGAATTTCCTTGGGAGGAATGATGTTCTTGAGCTCAACACGAGTAACCTTGATACCCCAGGGGTCAGTTGCCTCATCCAAAACGGCACGCATTTGGGTATTGATGACGTCGCGGCTGGTCAGCGTATTATCCAGCTCCATCTCACCGATGATGTTACGCAGCGTCGTGGAGGTCAGGTTTTCAATTGCAGCCATGGGAGTAGTATGACCGTAGGCAAACAGCTTACAGTCGGTGATCTGATAGAACACGACGGTATCGATCTGCATACGAACGTTATCCTTGGTGATTACGGGCTGAGGCGGGAAATCGGCCACCTGCTCCATCAAATTGACGCGCTTGGCAATGCGATCAAAGAAAGGCAGCTTCACGTGAAGACCCGTCGACCAGGTCGCATTGTATGCGCCCAAGCGCTCAATGACAAACGCCTGTCCCTGCGGGACGATGTGAATGTTGGTGATAATGAGAAGAAAAAGTACTGCTACGATAATTCCTACGACAATAAAGGGTCCCATTAAATAATCCTCCTTAAATGTAATTGAATTTGTTTGATCTTTTGTGTTACTTTTTGAGGCAGATCAGCTTGACGCCCTCAATGGCAACGACAACAGCTTGATCTCCCGGTACAAGCGCTTGTGACGGATCCTTTGCGCGAACGCTCCAAACCTGTCCGTTCAGCTTGCCCGTTCCCCGGGCTTCGATGTTGTTCACTTCTTCGGTGATCAGCACCGTTTTCCCAATGAGAGAGTCTACGTTCGTCTTGGTTTTCTTTCGGCGGATCTTGAGCCCAAGAAACAGCGTTACCACGCTAATGACTCCAAACGCAAGAATCTGCCACGGCAGCGGAACGGAGAATAGCGACATAATCAGCGCTACCAACGCACCGGGCACAAACCAGATGGAAACTAACCCCAAGGTAATTCCCTCCAGCAACAAGGCCGCCACGATGACAGCCGCCCATATATACGACATCATTTCACCCAAACCTCCTTTTTGTCCATGAATTTTGTCCTACATGGGTTATCGTGATTGTATTATAACACACAATCGCGTGATTGTCAATAGCTTTCCAAAGAAAATTTCAAATAATTTCAAATAATGGTCATGTGACCGCTTTTTTGGCTGGTTTAATAATTGGTAAACGGTACAATTTCCTCAATGAGGTACGTGCTCCCCTGATCTTGCAGGACAAACAGTAAAGCGCGTGACACGTCACTCCCCATATCATTTCGGAAGGTGCCGTTATTTTTATGAATCTTGTATTCGACGCGGAAGGTATTCTCACCCGTTTCCTCGCTGACATAAGGCTGTACGTAAATATCGTAGACCATCTGCATGGTAAAATTATCGGGCAAAGGCTCCTCGTAATCGGAAACAAAGCAATCCGCATATGCCTCTTCGTCACCGAGAATGATGGTTTGGAAATACTCATGGAAAAACCGAATCGTCGGATCCAGCGTAGGCAGATCCTCCTCTTCTACCGAGTAGGTCGCTCCCGAATCGGAATCGTAGTAAAAGACACGGCGGTCATACTCCAGATATTCGGGATCGGACAGAATATCCAGATCCTCGTCTACGGGATAAAACTGAATATTTTGCGGCGCTTTATTCTCGTCACCGTGAAACCACTGATCGACCAATGCCTCGGGGTTCAATGTCATCGTCGCAAGGTAAAGCACAACAATCACGGCACAACAGATCAGCGCGATCTTAACGATTTTTTTGTTTTTTTGATTTTTTCGAAACCGAGCTTCGTGTTCTTCCGGCGTGTACGGCGTTTTTTGATTTTGGTCCACTCTCGGATCCTCCTTCAAACGATCTTTTTTCTATTTTATCATATTGTACCAATTTTTTCAATGCCCCACGCTCAGTATTTTGTGTCTTTTTTGAAAATAAACTTGTGAAAATTCTTGTATCTTTGCTTTAAATATGATATAATATATGCTGTATATATTTATCTTGTACCACTTCACTATTTTTTCACATACAGGAGGCCTTCATGTCCGACCAAAATACGCCCCAGATCCTGCCGGATCTCCCAGTTGAGCAGGATACTCCCGCGCTGCCCGACACGGAAGTGATCGAAAGCGCGCCCGTCGGCGACGATACTGCCGCGACACCGTCCACACCGCAAGAAAAAAAGAAAAAAAACAACGCAAGATCTCCCCTTCTTGCCTTTCTTTTGGAATACGTCGAGCTGTTTGTCACCTGTTTGTGTGCCATTTTGATCGTATTTTCCTTCTTCTTCCGCGTGTGTACGGTATCGGTCTCCTCCATGCTCCCTACACTCAAGGACGGCGAGCTTCTTCTGGTCTCCGATCTCTTCTACACCCCCGCATCGGGCGATATCATCATTTTTCATCAAACCAGCGAAGAGCTGCCCCGATTCAACGAGCCTATCATCAAGCGCGTGATCGCCACCGAGGGTCAGCGTGTCCGCATCGATTTTACCCTGGGACACGTCGAGGTTGACGGTGTGCTGATCGAAGAAAACTACATTCAGCTGACCAACTCCTTGGGTATCCCGACGGGGGAATACGACCTGTATGCCGAGCACAATTTTTACATGGAGCCCATGCCCGACGGCACTACTCACCGAATTTTTGATGCGGTCGTCCCGAAAGATCACCTGTTCGTCATGGGCGATAACCGCAACAACTCCTCCGATAGCCGAACCAAAGTCATCGGCTTTGTGGATGAACGCCGCATACTTGGGCACGTATTGTGCCGCTTGAGCACCAAAAACGGCTTTAAGCCGATCGACTAAAAAACAAAAAGGAACTTCACATATGCCTTCGACACAAATTCAATGGTTTCCCGGTCATATGGCGAAAACTCGCCGTCTGATCACTGAAAATCTGAAAAACGTAGATCTGATCATCGAAATATTGGACGCGCGTATTCCCTATAGCTCGCGCAACCCCGAGTTGCCCCGCTTGATCGGCAACAAGCCCACACTGATTCTTTTGAACAAGTCTGCACTTGCAGACCCCGAAAAAACCAAGCGTTGGGCTGATCACTATCGTTCCGACACCGTACGCTGTCTGGCCATCGACTGTCTGACCGGCGAGGGAATCAATCGCATTCTGCCAACTGTGCAGGATATTCTCAAGGAAAAGACGGAAAAATACGAAAGCCGCGGCATGGCGGGCAGACGCCTGCGCGCCATGATCCTCGGTATTCCCAACGTCGGCAAGTCGACCCTGATCAACAAGCTGGTCGGCAACAAAAAGGCCAAGGTGGAAAACCGCCCCGGCGTGACTGTCGACAAGGCTTGGTATTCTACCTCCATCGGCATCGATCTGATGGACATGCCCGGTCTGCTCTGGCCCAAATTTGAAGACCAGATCGTCGGCGAAAATCTGGCCATCACGGGTGCCATCAAGGACGCCGTTTTGGATATTGAAACCATTGCGATGAAGCTGTGCGGCAGATTGCGTGAGCAATACCCTTCCCTCATGCTCAGCCGTTACCCCATCGCCAAGGAGGCGCAGGAGCTGGACGAGCTGAGCGATTGGGATCTGGTCGAGGCCATCGGTCGCCGCCGCGGCATGCTGATTTCGGGTGGCGAGGTCAACACCGAACGCACCGCCATTATGCTTATTGACGAATTTCGCTCGGCTAAGATCGGGCGCATCACGCTGGACGTATTGCCAAAAAACAAGCAAACGGCAAAGGAGAGTGACACCAATGACCAATGACGTCACCGAGCTCGCCTACTTTGAAGGCTTGGGCTATACGCTGATCTGCGGTGCGGACGAGGCCGGACGCGGCCCGCTGTGCGGTCCCGTGGTTGCCGCCGCCTGCATTTTGCCTCAAGGCACAGTCATTGAGGGACTTAACGATTCCAAAAAGCTGACAGCAAAGAAGCGTGACAAGCTGTTTGACGAGATCAAAGAAAAGGCGTTGACCTATTGCATCGCACAATCGAGCGTCGAGGAAATCGATCGCTATAATATTTTAGAGGCTTCACTTTTGGCCATGCGCCGTGCCATTGACGGACTGTACCCTGCCCCCGAGGCCGCGCTGATTGACGGTAATGTCGATCGTGATTTCCCTCTTCCCGCCCGTGCAGTCATTCACGGCGATGCTCTCGTCCCTTCAATTGCTGCCGCGTCTATTCTTGCCAAGGTCAGCCGTGACCGCGGCTGTATCGAGCTGGACGCACAATATCCCCAATATGGCATTGCGGGACACAAGGGCTATGGCACCAAAGCGCATATGAATGCGTTGCGTGAGCATGGTGCTTCTCCCATTCATCGCGCACGTTTTATTCGTTTTTTGCATCCCGACGCGGCAGATGATACCGAGGCGCGCCCCGAGGATATTGAGATCGCAAAGCAAAGGGCCTCTTGGGAATTTCCAAGAGACTGCAAGGGCCGTGTAGCGCAGGATATCCGCGACCGCCTGCCTGCTTGGATTTTGGATTTTAAACACGGAGAGCGCGTATGAGTCATCAAACTGCCACCGTCGGACAGACGGGTGAGGACGTTGCTGTTAAATTTTTGGAGCAAAACGGATATACTGTTATTGCGCGCAACTATCGAAGCGGTCATCATGAGATCGATATCATCGCGCATGACCATGAATTTCTTGTGTTCGTCGAAGTCAAAACGCGCTCCTGCCATATTCCCGAAAGCATGACATACGGGCGTCCGTCAAGAGCGGTAGGCTTAGCCAAGCAAAGAAACGTCGTTCTGGCGGCGCAAAATTATCTGCGGCAACATCCCCAAAACACGCTGCAGCCACGGTTGGACGTCATTGAAGTTTATCTGAAAAAGACCGTCGAGGGTGCGCCACCCCAACTGCTCAACATTCATCACATACGCAACGCATTTCTCGCCAGATAAGGCGTAAGAGGAGCTTTTATCATGAATCTCAATTACATTGACCTGCACTGCGACACGGCTCTGGAGCTATATCGTAAGGAGCAGCAACTGCAAACCAATCAATTGGCTATCTCACTCGACAAGGCCGCAGTCTATCACCGCTACGCTCAATTTTTTGCCGTATGGGGCAGCTACAAACGCACCGACGAGCAGATCTTTGACGATTTCATCACCGTTTCAGATCACTTTGACCGACTGATTGCCGAAAACGAAGGCATCTGCCGCGTACGCACCGCACAGGAGCTCAGCACAGCATGGGAGAACGAAAAGGTTGCGGCATTTCTTGCCGTAGAGGACGCGCGTCTTCTGGCCGGAAAGCTCGAGCGCTTGGAGGAATTGGCGGCACGCGGTGTCAAATATCTGACACTGATGTGGGCAGGTGAAAGCTGTATCGGTGGCGCCCACAATACCGATGCGGGCTTGACCGATTTCGGCAAGGAGGTCGTCAAGCGCTGCTTTGACCTCGGAATCGTTCCCGATATTTCGCACGCATCTGCCAAAAGCGCCGACGATATTCTGACGCTGGCTGAGCAAGCCGAGCGCCCCGTCATCGCTACCCATTCCAACGCTTACGCCGTTTGGGATCATTCCCGCAATCTGCGAGATGAGCACTTCAAACGCCTGATCGCGCTGGGCGGCATTGTCGGTCTCAACCTCTGTGCGCATCACGTCAAGAATTGTGACAAAGACGGCTACGCCTGCCCCGAGGATATGATCCCTCACATCGAGCATTTTCTCTCACTTGGCGGCGAGGCACACATCGCGATGGGCGGAGACCTTGACGGCGCGTCCTTACCGACGGGTATTACTACTGTCGATCACGTAATGCTTGTGGCCAAAGCCATGGAGGCGCGCGGATACTCCGAGACGCTTATCCGCAAAATATTTAGCGACAATGCCCAAAGCTTTATTCAGAACCATCTCAGCGCACCCTGCTGATATTAATTTTCCATATATTAGTTATACCGAAAGGATCACCAAAGCCATGAATTACTACAGCACCAGAGACCAAAAGAAGGAATTTCCCGTCAGCGCCGCCCAAGCCATCAAGCAGGGCCTAGCGAATGATGGCGGATTGTTTGTCCCCGAATGCTTGCCCACGCTGACCAAAGAATTTTTGAGCGAGCTGTGCGCTGACGATTACGCAACGCGCGCCGCTAAAATGATGAAGCTGTTCCTTGCTGATTATACTTACGAAGAATTACTGTCCGATTGTCAGGCCGCCTATGCGCTTGAATCCTTCCGCGGCGGTGCCGCACCGTTGTGCGCGGTTGGTAACGCCGACCTTTATTCTCTTGAACTGTGGCACGGTCCCACAGCCGCTTTCAAGGACATGGCTCTGCAGATCATGCCTCGCCTTCTCTCTCGCGCGCTGAAAAAGACGGGCGAGGACCGCACGGCGCTCATTCTCGTCGCCACCTCGGGTGACACAGGTAAGGCCGCACTGGAGGGCTATCGCGACATCGACCAGACCAAGATGATCGTTTTCTATCCCGTTGACGGTGTCAGCCGCGTGCAAAAGCTGCAAATGGCGACCCAGCAGGGCGAAAACGTCCGTGTATTGGCTATTCGCGGCAATTTTGACGATGCGCAAACGGGCGTCAAGCGCATTTTCGGTGACAGCGTCGTCGCCGACCGCCTGAACGAGGGTGGCTATCTGCTCTCCAGCGCCAACTCGATCAACTGGGGCAGACTGCTCCCTCAGATCGTTTACTACGTATCCGCTTGGTGCGACCTCACCAACGGCGGCAAGCTGGGCGAAGGCGAAACCTTCAACGTCTGCGTTCCCACGGGCAACTTCGGTAATATTTTTGCCGCATATCTGGCGCGCCGCATGGGTCTGCCCATTGGCAAGCTGATCTGCGCTTCCAACAAAAACCACGTTTTGACTGACTTTTTGCGCACCGGCACATATGACCGCAACCGTGCCTTCCATCTGACCATGTCCCCCTCGATGGACATTCTCATTTCGAGCAATCTTGAACGTCTGCTCTACTTCACCGCAGGTCCCGCTGTTACCGCAGACTGCATGGCACAGCTGAACGAAAAAGGCTGCTATACCGTCACGCCTGAGGTCAAAGCTGAAATTGACCGTGTCTTTGTAGGCTATTATGCTGACGAAGATGAAACGACCACCGCTATCTCCAAGGTATGGAACGATAACGGCTACCTATCCGATACTCACACAGCGGTCGCGCTCTCCTGTGCTGACAAGTACCGCGCCGATGCCGCTGATACTGCCCCCATGGTTGTCGCTTCGACAGCAAGCCCTTACAAGTTTGCTAACAACGTATACCGTGCCGTTTCCGGCAAGGAGCCGACCGACGATCTGGCCGCGCTGGATGAGCTGTCCGCGATGACGGGAACCGAAATCCCTTATCCTCTTGCAGGACTTGCCGAGCGCACCGTACGCTTCACCGACGTTATTGATGCCTCTGGCATGACCGCTTCGGTCTACGAAACGCTGGGGCTGTAATCGCAATGCAAAAAACGGCTGCCGAGATCGGCAGCCGTTCCGAAGAAATAGCTCAAATATCCTTCTTCTGCTTAAAAGTTGCGCAGATCGTATCCTGAGAAGTCGTTGCATAGCTGGGGCCTACGGCAATTTCCTTGGCAGTACAATGCGTTTCACAATCGTGGTAGACACAATTAGTTACGTTGCAGACGATGCCGTTGATGTGGTCCTTACCACAGCAGCCGCGCTTGTTCTGATCATTCATCATTTTTCAAAGCTCCTATCCAATATTGGTGATTGCCGCCGATGGATCGGCGAACATCATTATTTTACCCCAAATGTCTCTCTTTATCCCTACATCACTATTCTCACGAAAGGAAAGCATCATGGCACTTTTTGTTCTGTCCGATCCGCATCTGGCCATTCGCCACGCAGATAAATCCATGGAAGCCTTTGGCTCACGCTGGCAAAACTATGTCAGTCGCATAGAAAAAAATTGGCGTGCCGTGGTGAGCGAGAGTGACACGGTCGTTCTGCCCGGTGACATTTCCTGGGCAATGACACTCGAGCAAGCCAAAGAAGATCTGGCTTTTCTTCATGCCTTGCCCGGTCAAAAGCTGATCGGCAAAGGAAATCACGATTTCTTTTGGACAACGGCATCCAAGATGAACAGTTTTTTTGAAGAAAACAAATTTGACTCGTTGCATATCCTATACAATAATGCCTATTTCATCGAGAATATGATCGTCTGCGGCACGCGTGGATGGTTTTATGACGAAAAACTGCAAAACACCGTTGGCGAGGTCGATTACGATAAGATCATCAACCGCGAGGTCGGCAGACTTCGTCTGAGTCTGGAAGCAGCCAACAAGATACAGCAGCAACAGCGAGAGCTGAGTGGGCTTACGCGTGAGATCGTTCCCTTTTTGCATTTTCCGCCTGTGTTTGGTGATTTTCGCTGTCGGGAATTGATGGACGTGTTGGGTGAGTATGGAGTGAAGCGCTGTTATTACGGGCACATTCACAGCGACCTTCCCGAGGGAATACCGAATGTCGTAGACGGTATCCATTACATTTTGTGTGCGGCTGATCATCTGCGCTTTACACCGTTGCCCGTTTTTCCGACCGAACGCTTCAATTTCACTTGATTTTCAAAAGAAAAATAGCAAAAACTCTTGACAATTCTGACAAAATTCAGTAAAATATAGGATGTATGTAAATTTTTAGCTATGTGCTACATTTTCGGAGGAAAAAACATGACACTGACAAAAAATGAAAAGAACGAACAGGGCCAGGTTGTCCTTGAGTTCAAGGTGGAAAAAGACATTTTCGATGCAGCCGTCGAAAAAGAATATCGCAAAGAAGTAAAGAATATCAACGTTCCCGGCTTCCGCAAGGGTAAGGCTCCTCGCTCCGTCATCGAAAGAATGTACGGCAAGGGCGCATTCTATGAGGGCGCTTTCAATGCCATCCTGCCCGGCGCATTTGACGAGGCTGTCAAGGAGGCAGGTATCGTTGTCGTTGGCCAGCCCGAGTTTGACGTTGTTTCCTGCGACGAAAACGGCGTCGTATTCTCCGCTGTCGTTTACGTGAAGCCTGAGGTAGAAATTAAGGATTACTTCGGCATTGAAGTTGCAAAGGAGGTTGCTCCCGTAACTGAAGAGGAAATCGACAACGAGATCTTTGGCGTTCGCAATCGCAACTCTCGTGAAACCGACGTTGCCGATCGCGCCGCTGAAAACGGTGACACCGCAACCATCGATTTTGAGGGCTTTTTGGACGAGGTTCCCTTTGAGGGCGGTAAAGGAACCGATTATGCTCTTGAGCTGGGCTCTAACACCTTTATCCCCGGCTTTGAGGATCAGATCGTCGGTCACAACGTAGGTGATGCCTTTGACGTAAACGTGACCTTCCCCGAGGAATACCATGCACCCGATCTCGCAGGCAAGGCTGCCGTATTCAAGGTCACGCTGAATAAGCTGCAGAAGATCGAGCTGCCCGAGTTGGATGACGAGTTTGTCAAGGACGTTTCCGAATTCGATACCGTAGATGAATACCGTGCTGATTGGAAGGCAAAACTGGAAAAGCAGCATGAGGACAGCGCCAACGCCGCATTCGAGAATGATCTGATGAAGGTTCTGATGGATAAGCTGGTTGCCGATATTCCCGAGCCTATGTTCGTTGAAGAGACTGAGAATTTCGTTCGCGACTACGACAACAGACTGCGTATGCAGGGTCTGGACCTGAACACCTACTTCAAGTACACCGGCATGACACTGGAGCAGTTGCGCGAGCAGATGCGTCCTCAGGCAGAGAGCCAGGTCAAGTGCCGTCTGGCGCTCGAAAAGATCGCAGAGCTGGAGAACATCGTTCCTACCGATGACGAGGTAGCCGAGGAATATGCTACCATCGCTAAGGCGTATAATATGGATGTTGAGAAGGTCAAGTCCATGATTACTTCCGATGCCATCATCGCCGATATGAAGGTCAAGAAGGCTATGGAACTGGTGAAGGAGAAGGCTGTCATCGTAGCAAAGCCTGCTGACGCCGAATAATCCCGAACTGTTTTGTCAAAACATCGATTGCCCGGCAATGCTCATCGCTGCCGGGCAGTCTTTTCCCAATAAAACAAAATACGGAGGTATTACCCATGCAAGATTTTTATTCCCCCCGTGCAGCCCTCGTTCCTACCGTTGTCGAGCAGACCGGCAAGGGCGAGCGTGCCTACGATATTTATTCCCGTCTTCTTAATGACCGCATCGTCTTTTTGTCCGACGAGGTCAATGACGTAACGGCGTCTTTGGTCGTAGCACAGCTTCTCTTCCTTGAAGCAGAGGACCCCGACAAGGACATCAGTCTGTACATCAACAGCCCCGGCGGTTCGGTCACGGCTGGCATGGCCATCTACGACACCATGAATTTCATCAAGTGTGACGTATCGACCATCTGCATCGGCATGGCCGCCAGCATGGGCGCATTCCTGCTTGCCGCAGGCGCTAAAGGCAAAAGAATCGCACTTCCCAACAGTGAGATCATGATTCACCAACCACTGGGCGGTGCCAAGGGTCAGGCTACGGACATCAAGATCCAAGCTGATCTCATTCTGCGCACTCGCGATAACCTCAACCGCATTCTTGCCGAAAACACGGGCAAGTCAATTGAGGAGATCGCTCGCGACACAGAGCGCGACAACTTCATGACCAGCGCGCAGGCTCTCGAATACGGTCTGATCGATAAGATTCTGACCAAGCGCGCCTGAGTTTCGATCAAGCGAGGAAACACGCATGGCAAACAATAACAACACGGGAAAGAACCAGGGCGAGCTGCGCCGCTGTGCCTTTTGCGGACGCAATGAGCACCAGGTCAACTTCCTGATCCCCTCTCCTACGGGCATTTATATCTGCGACTTTTGTGTCGATGCCTGCGACGAGCTGATCAACCAGACGCTGGAGGAAGAAGACTACGCCTCCCACGGTGGCGACGGTATGGGTATGTCGCTGACACTGGAAACGTTGCCCCGCCCTGCAGAGATCAAAGCAGGACTGGACGAGTACGTCATCGGTCAGGACGAAGCCAAGGTAACGCTGTCTGTAGCTGTATATAACCACTATAAGCGCATTCTGTCAAAACAACAGAAAAAGAATAAAAACACTACGTCCTCCCCGTTCGATGACGTTGAGCTGCAAAAGAGCAACGTACTGCTGCTCGGCCCTACCGGTGTCGGTAAGACCTATCTTGCCCAGACCTTGGCTAAGATGATGCAGGTTCCCTTTGCCATTGCCGACGCAACTACGCTGACAGAAGCAGGTTACGTAGGCGAGGATGTTGAGAACATTCTGCTCCGTCTGATCCAAGCAGCAGACTACAATGTGGAGCTGGCCGAGAGAGGTATCATTTATATCGATGAGATCGACAAAATCTCACGCAAAAGTGAAAACCGCTCCATCACCCGCGACGTATCGGGCGAGGGTGTTCAGCAGGCACTTTTGAAGATTTTGGAAGGAACGGTGTCCAACGTTCCTCCCCAAGGCGGGCGTAAGCATCCCAACCAGGAGTTCATTCAGGTCAACACCGAGAATATCCTGTTTATCTGCGGTGGCGCGTTTGACGGGCTGGAAAAGATCATCGAGAAGCGTCAGGGCAACCAGTCCATCGGCTTTGAAAGCAAAATTCAGAAAAAGGCCGAGCGCCGCGAGAATGGCATTTTCCATGACGCAACAGCACACGACATTGTCAAGTTTGGTTTGATCCCCGAGCTGGTCGGTCGTTTACCCGTCATGGTCGCGCTGACTGACCTTGACCGTGAGGCGCTGGTGCGCATCATCAGCGAGCCCAAAAACTCGCTTGTCAAGCAGTATATGAAGCTGTTCGACATGGACGGCGTGAAACTGACGTTTACTCCCGAGGCGCTCGCAGAGGTCGCTTCGCAAGCGCTGGAACGCAACACAGGCGCGCGCGGTCTTCGCTCTATTTTGGAGAAAATGATGACGCGCATGATGTATGAGATTCCTTCACGTAAGGACATTATCGAGGTACAAATCACTCCTGCGTTTGTTCGAGGCGAGGGTCAGCCAACGTATCTGCTCAAAGCAGCCGAAGCACCTGCTCTGCCTGATGCGGAATAATTTGGGTATGTAATACGGGGGAAACTTCTTTCAAGAAGTTTCCCCCGTACCCCTTTCAAGAACCTTAAAAAATAGGACAAGGCAAAATTTGAGGCTGTAGCACGCCGCTACGGGCAGAGGTTACCGCAAGCGGCGGGGCCCCCCCATCTACTCTGCCTAAAAGTGAGAAAGCGAATGGAATCGATCGAGTCATTCGCTTTTTGCTTGTTTACGGCAATGAATTTGTTGCTTTTCACAAATATATGTCTTGTATTCTGTCCATTATATACAAATTAGACAACAAAAATCAATTTTCGGTTGACATCCCTACCCAATAATGATATAATACATGAGGATTTGGGCTTGGCTCAAAATTCACTACTTATTTTTATTATAATAAGGAGCTATTTATTGTGAACAACTGTGAAAAGAATTTTGGTTTTATACACAAAAGCGGCATTTTGATGCCCATCAGCAGCCTTCCCTCGCCCTATGGCATCGGAACGTTTGGCAAGGCTGCGTTTAATTTTGTTGACTTTTTAGAGGAATGCCGTCAAACGTGCTGGCAGGTTCTTCCTCTTAATCCCACCTCATACGGCGACAGCCCCTATCAGTCCCCTGCTTCGATCGCGGGCAACCCCTATTTCATCGACCCCGATCTGCTCAAGAAGCAGAGCCTTCTGACAGATGAGGATCTGATCGAGCTCAAAACAACCGAGCAACGCATCGACTACGGTCGCTTGTTCAATACTCGCTATCCCATGCTGCGCAAAGCTTACGCGAGATTCACACCCACAGAGGATTATGAGGATTTCTGTGCCACCAATACTTCGTGGTTGGAGGATTACGCGCTGTTCATGGCGCTCAAGGTTCATTACGGCTTCCGCCAGTGGACACTGTGGCAAGACGAGCATCGCAACGTCACCTTGGCACGTACCCATGCAAGCAAATTTGAAGCCGAAATGGGATTTTGGAAGTGGATTCAATATGAATTCATGAAGCAATGGAAGGCCGTTTGCGACTATGCACACACCAAGGGCATCTCCATCATCGGTGATATGCCCATTTACGTGGCACACGACAGTATGGATGTATGGCGCGCTCCCGAGCAGTTTTTGCTGGACGAAAACTACAATCCCACCGTGGTCGCAGGATGTCCTCCCGATGCCTATTCGGAGGACGGTCAGCTTTGGGGCAATCCCATCTACAATTGGGATCTGATGAAGGAGCAAGGCTTCACCTGGTGGATCGACCGTGTGGAAAAGAGCTTTGCCATTTACGATCTGCTACGTATCGATCATTTCCGTGGTTTTGCCGGCTATTACACCATTCCTTTTGGTGACACCACGGCAAGAAACGGCCATTGGAATGCAGGCCCCGGCATCGAATTGTTCCGCACCATTCGTTCCGTCTTCCCCGATGCAAAAATCATCGCCGAAGACCTTGGCTTCATCACCGAAGACGTGCGTGAGTTGCTCGCCGACACCGATTTTCCCGGCATGAAGGTATTACAGTTCGGCTTCTATGACGAAAACAGCGAATATCTGCCCCGTATGTTTGAAACGGACAACTGCATCGTCTACGCCAGCACGCATGACTCCGATTGCACACGCAGTTGGTTCAACAGCTTGGATGATAACGCCCGTGCCCGATTCAAGCGTGAATGTCCTCGCAAAAAGGGGCAGAGTGTCACCTACGCCGCAATTGAATTGGCAATGAACTCGCGCGCCAATCTGGCAATCATCGCTATGCAGGATTATCTTGAACTGACCAATGAGCAAGGACGCATGAACGTTCCCTCGCGTGCCGAGGGCAACTGGTCTTGGCGTGTCGGCCCCCGATATGCTACCAAAAAACTCAAGGAAGGCATCAAAGAATTGACCATCTGCACCAACCGCGCAAAATAATTGCAAAGCAGGAGAATAATGATGAAATCACTTTACAAAAGACTTTTATCGTTCCTTTTGATTTTGACCATGCTGTCTTGCATGATACTTACCGCCTGCACTCCTAATCAGCCCACTCCTCCGGACGATCCCAATAAGGGGTCGGGGGATGGTCCGTCCACCCAAATTCCAGAGGAAGAATACCAGCTTCCCAAGGAAGAAGGTTATAATCAGCTCACTCTTTATTGGTCGGGCAACACCGACCTTTCCACCGCAGACATTTGGATCTGGTGGGGCGAAAAAGAAGGACAGGGGTATCTGTTCCATCCCTGCGCTTACGGTGCCAAGGTCGTCGTTAACGTTCCCGTGGGCATCGAGCAGGTAGGCTTCATCGTCCGCCGTGATTGCTCCGATCCGGGCGGAAGCTCCTGGGGCTCAGCCACCAAGGACTATGAGCAGGACCGCTTTGCCATCATCGAAGGCGAAGACACTATTATTTATCTGAAAAGCGGTGATGCCGCACAGTATACCAGCCAGGACGGAGGCAAAACGCTTACTATGATCAAGAAATTCTCGCTTGCGGAAATGACGAATTTCCATAGCATCAAGTATAACGTCACCCCCAAGACCAAGATCACCTCGCTCGATCAGATCAAGGTGTATCAGAACGGTCAGCCGTTGACCGTCCAAGCCATTTCCAACATGAATAGCGACAGTCTCAGCGGTGTCATTACGCTTCAAGAAACGCTGGATATTTCCAAAGAGTACACGGTCGAAATTGAGGGCTATGGCAAAAAGACCGTTGTTCCCACAGCTATTTTTGACAGCGATGAATTCATTGCCAACTATACCTACGACGGCGAAGATTTAGGCGCGGTCATTCATGGCAACAGCACCACCTTCAAGGTTTGGGCTCCCACAGCCTCAGAGGTCAAGCTGAATCTCTACTCGGACGGCCACACGGAATCACTCATCAAGACGGTTTCCATGGTCAAGGGTGAGCGCGGCGTCTGGTCTCACACCGAGGAAAACAGCGGGCATGGTGTCTATTACACGTATACTGTTACTACCTCGGTCGGCACACAAGTTGCTACTGACCCTTACGCCAAAGCAGCCGGTTTGAACGGCAATCGCAGCATGGTCGTCGATCTGTCGCGCACCAATCCCGAGGGCTGGGAGGCCGATCAGAGCTTCAAAACGGGCATCACCTCTTACTCCGATGCGGTAATTTGGGAGGTTCACGTCCGTGATTTCAGTAACAAGATCGCCTCTTCTCAATACAATGGCAAATATCTTGCTTTCACCGAGCGGGGACTGGTAAACAGCGCGGGGCTTCCTGTTGGTGTTGACTATCTGCTTGAATTGGGAATCACACACGTCCACCTGCTTCCTGTTTACGACTACGCAACGGTTGACGAAGCCACTCCCGAGGACGAGTTCAACTGGGGCTACGATCCCAAGAACTACAACGTTCCCGAAGGAAGTTACAGCTCCGATCCCTACAATGGCGAGGTCAGAATTAAGGAATTCAAGCAGATGGTACAGGCGTTGCACAATGCCGGCATCGGCGTTATCATGGACGTGGTCTACAATCACACCTATGATGCCAACAGTGCCTTTAACCGCATTGTTCCCTACTACTACTATCGCTACACCTCCACGGGAGCTAACTCCAGCGCGTCCGGCTGTGGCAACGACACCGCCTCCGAGCGTTATATGTACGGCAAGTTCATGGTCGACAGCGTCAAGTATTGGGCAACCGAATACAATCTTGACGGTTTCCGCTACGATTTGATGGGTCTGCATGATTTGGAAACCATGAAAGAGGTCGAAGCGGCCGTTCACACCGTCAATCCCGAAGCCATCATTTACGGTGAGGGATGGACAATGGGTGCAACCATTGACGGAAGTCTGCAGGCAAATCAAACCTATATCAGCCAAATCAAGCCTACGGGCGACGCCATCGGCTCGATTGCCGTATTCAACGACGCCATGCGTGACGGTCTTAAGGGCAGCGTATTCGGGAAGACTGCTCAAGGCTATATCAGCGGATTGGCCATCACCAACGTCAGCAAGGTTAAATTCGGCATCGCAGGCGGCATGACCCCCGGCAATGGTTGGATGGTAGAAAACGCCATGGTCATCAACTATATGAGCGCACACGACAACCACACGCTTTGGGATAAGCTGTTACTTTCCAACGCCTCCAATACCGAACAGGAGCGTATGGATATGAACCGTTTGGGCGCGGCCATTTTGATGATCTCCAAGGGAACACCCTTTATGCAGGCAGGCGAAGAAATGCTGCGCACCAAGAACGGCGATGAGAACAGCTACAAATCCAGCGATGCAGTCAACAACATCGATTGGGAAGCGCTCACGCCTGACGCAAACACATACGTCATGATGCAGTACTATAAAGGTCTGATCGAAATGAGAAAGACCTACGGCATTTTCCGTGACAGCACTGCAACCCTCACATTCACGGATTTGGGTGTTGGTAAATTGGAAATCAAATATGAGGATGCACAGGGCAATGCCGCGCTCGTTTTGATCAATCCGAACGCAGATTCCATGACACACACACTGGACGGCGAATGGAAACTGGTCGCTGATAAGACACAAGCAGGCTGCGAAGTCATCTCGACCGCACAAGGCGATGTTACCCTGCCCGGCCGCAGCATTTGCGTTTATGTAAAATAACATATGATCTCCCACGGTTTTGACCGTGGGAGATTTTCTAATTTGCTTGCTTTTTCGACGCATCTATGGTATACTGTATGAAATACAAAAAGCGAAAGGAGTGCGCTATGGTTCTCATCATCGCAGAAAAGCCCAGCCTCGCCCGCAACATTGCGGCAGGAATTGAATATGCCGTGGCGCAAACCGGGCAAAGCGGTAAAATGGTCCGCCGTGACGGATATTTAGAGGGCTGCGGCTATCTGGTATCTTGGGCGTTTGGACACCTGTTTTCGCTTTGTGACATTGAAAGCTATCTGCCCCCGGAACAGCGCACCGAACGCTGGACGATGGACAACCTTCCCTGCTTCCCGGGCGAATTTCGCTTTGAGCTTCGCCGGGAAGGCAAAAGCGGCAAGGTTGACGCAGGAGTGAAAAAGCAATTTAGTATTTTGGAATCGCTGTGCAATCGTCCCGACGTAGATGTCATCGCCAACGCAGGAGACGCAGACCGCGAAGGAGAAATCATTGTTCGATTGTGCATTCAGCATGCGCTGCGCCCCGAAAATATGGTTAAGTGCCGCCGTGTCCGCCTTTGGTTGCCTGACCAGACACCTCAGACAGTTGCTCGTGCCTTGAGCGAAATGAAGGACGAGCGCGAATACGACAATCTCGCAAGCGAGGGCTTTGCCCGTACCTATATAGACTGGCTGTACGGTGTCAATTTAACTCGCTACGCCACACTTCGCATGGGAACGCTGTTGCGCGTCGGGCGCGTTATTGTGCCTATCGTTCGTGCCATTTACGAGCGTGATATGGCCATCAAAAACTTTGTTCCGGGCAAATATTTTGCTGTAGTCAGTAAGGAAAAAACCAACGGCGAGGAGATCGAGTTGACCTCCAAAACCAAATTCGAAGGCGACAACGAAGCCGCACAACTGGAAGCGGCGCAAAAGCTGTGCGACACGTATAATGCCTTACCTGCCATTGTTACAGGCGTCAAAAACAAGAAAGACAAGCTACCTCCCGGCAAGTTGTATTCGCTTTCCAAGCTTCAAAACGTGCTGGGTAAAAAATATAAAATGTCCATGAAGGACTCGCTTGAGATCATACAAAAGCTATATGAGCAAGGATATCTGACCTATCCGCGTACCAATTCGGAATATCTGGCAACTGCCGAAAAGGACAAGATCAAGCAGATCCTCGCCAACGTAGCCAAGGTCGGCTATCCCGTGAAATTCAAGGATTCCAAGACGATTTTCGACGACAGCAAGATCGAATCTCACTCGGCCTTAACCCCGACCTACAAGATCCCCAACAAGAGCCAACTGTCCGAACGCGAAATGCAGGTGTATTCGACGGTATTTCGCCGCTTTGTCGCGGTCTTCTGCGCTGAGGACTGTATGGTCAGCCGCACCGAGATCATCATTTCTGTGGGAGATTTGGAAACCTTCACCCTCAAGGGTATGGTCATGTTGGAGAAGGGCTGGACCAAATACGACGACTACACGCAAAAGGACAAAATTCTACCCTCGCTCAAAAAGGGTGACGTGGTCGTTACCAATTTCAAACCCACGCCCAAGGAAACGACACCGCCTCGTCATTACACCATCGAAACGCTCAACAATTACCTCAAAAATCCCTTTAAGGAGGAACGTGCCGCAGGCGCGGATCTATCCGTTTTGGCCGATCGTGTCGGTGAGGACGACGCTGAAGAATACAAGGCTATGCTTGAAGGAATTGAGCTTGGCACCGAGGCCACTCGAACGGGCATCATTGACAACGCCCGCAACAGCAATTACATCGCGCTGAAAAAAGACGTTTACACCATTTTGCCCGACGGAGTTTTTCTGATCGAATCGCTGGATCGACTGCACATCAGCATGGACAAATACAAAACAAGCGACATGGGACGTGCGCTCAAGCGGGTGTTCCGTGGTCAAATGGCAGTAGCGGACAGTGTTGCCATCGCGAAAAGCGAGATTGCCGAGGTGTTCGCACAAGGCAAGCAGTCCAATGACGATATCGGCTTTTTCGGTGATATCATCGGTCATTGCCCACTGTGCGGCAATGAAATTCGCCGCTTCCGCAATTTTTACGGATGCACGGGATACAAAGAACACGGATGCAAATTCAGCATCAATTTGGTGATCTGCTCGCATCCCATCAGCATTGAACACGTCCGCGCGTTACTGGCAGAAGGAAAAACGCCCTTCATTTCGGGCTTCCGCTCACCGCGCACAGGAAAGACCTTTGATGCGGCACTCAAGCTGGAAAACGGTCGCGCTGTATTTGATTTTGATCGCTCGCATTCCAAGCAAAGTGCATCGAGCGTTTCCTATCAAAGCAGTATGTCCACACGTCATTTGCCGCCTCCCGAAGAAAATCCATTCCCGCCCGCTTTTTATGACGGTGAATGAGAGAACCCACCGCGCAATATTGCGCGGTGGGTTCTCTCATTCTTGATTCGGTTTCTTGCTTGGCGAATTTGCTTGCGACTTTGCGGCCGTCTTATTCAGCGTCTGCCGCTTGGGCATGGTCTTGCTTTTCTTTTCCGCCGTTTCCAAAATGTCCTTGATCACCTGTTGCGGTGTCTTTTTGGGAGATGCTGCCGGATTCGAGGAAGGCTTCTTTACTACGCTCTTAGCTCCCGATGAAGCAACGATTGGCTTTTTTACCTTTGTCGCAAGCTTTTTGCTCGATTCTCTCCCTTGCTTGTGCTCGGAATTCTCCGCCTTCTTGGTTTTTAATTCATCGATCCAAAGCCGTCCTGCCTCACCTGTCAACTGTGACAGACCCGCCATAACCGTTTTGCGCGATTCGGAAAGCTCGCTGTTGGTCATCAACTGCCAAAACCAGTTGCGATCTCGCGTCAGATCGGTCAGCGTTTTGGCATTGGTCGAGGTCAGCACACGATAAAACGCTTCGACAAACGCTTGCCTTTGCCCCTCATCCATATCGGCGATCCATTTTTTTACCGAACGCTCAATACGCTCGCTCTCTGCTGTAAGTGCCGGAGCTTGCACAAATTGCGTCCCCTTGATTTCCCAAGAAAAGCCGTCATGCTGCCACAGTCCCGTGGCCGAGCTTTGTACTACAGTATAGCATTCGTCATGCTCGAGCAAGCGTCCAATGACCGAGGTTTGTGGAACAATATTGACCACACGATCCGCCATCGTTCGATACTCCTGCGAATCGATCACCTCGCGGTGATAACCCGGACCGTCGTTGCTGTATACTCTAACGATACGAGGCTTGATGGCCGATTCACAATGGATGGCGGCGTAGATGGCCAGGTTGCCTCCTTTGCTGTGTCCTCCTACGTAGATGTGCGGATGCGTTGTGTCAGCCGCCACATGATTGAGATACGCCACAGCATCCAACTGGGCGGGAATGGCCTGCATAAAGCTCATATTGAAGTTTTCTTTCCAACCAACCAAAGTGTCGTCCGTACCACGATATGCGACATACAGCTGTCGCTCGTCAATTTGAATGGTCAGCGCTGCAAACTGCTTTTGAATGCTTTCGTCAATGATACTGACATAGCCTGCCAGTAATAGATTACGATACCTCTCGCACGTTGCCAAGCGTTGAATCAGCGTCCGAATGGCGGCCGGTACGATCAGTCCCATCGATTCGTTATCATCAGGGTGCGCCATAAAATAGCGCTCTGCTGCCTCATGAAGCGGCATACTGCCCGAGCTGACACGCGCAGGCAAAATTCCTTCCAGATCAATGAAGGATAACTGCGAAAAAATCAGATTATCTACCTCGTTGAAGGGCGATACCGAAAACGGAATATCACCGCGCCAATCCAGGTAGTCCAACATATTTGCCATAGACGGCTCCTTTCTTTGCTCAGACGTAGCCCGTGGTCTTTTGGAAAGCTGCAAAGCGCACCTCGTTGTCGCATCGCACGTAACTGCCCGACACCACAAAAATGCGCTCCTCGTCGCCGCTGCGCTCGCTCATGAGCAGATAGGCATCGGTGTCCCACGCGCCCAATGTATTGTTGGAATTGATATGCATCCTTCGTCCGTCGGCACGCAAATTATACCACAGCTCTCGCTGCTTGTTTCCAAGCGTCAGGCGAACACCGATGCATTCCTTGCCCTCAAGCTGCTCGACGATCAGCCCGTCCGCTACATCGTTCAATGCGATGACGTTCATCAGCGAGTGCACGCGGTCGGTGCGCGGCGTGGACAGACACAGATATTCGCACGGGGTAGCACAACCGCCCGGCACCGTTCCGTAGCCGTAACGGCTGGACAGATAGCCCTCTCGGCACTCTACCTGCATTTCAGTATACAGCTTGACATGGCTACGCGCCCCCGTGATCAGCACGCTACCGTCGTCGCAAGCGTGTTGATCACCGTCGTAGTGAAGCAAAAACTGGACGGTGTTCGGCTCGTGACATAGCACATCGTCCACGATGACCAGGATGCTGTGATCCAACCAGATAAAATTGCGGTACATACGACTGCACAGATGCGCCATGGGTCCCGTCGCGTCGGCTTGCACGTAAAACAGACCGTCTTTTTCGTAATGCTCGCTGATGCACCCCGGAAATTTACTGCCGCGAATCTGCTCCTCATAGCGCTGCCCTTCACTGTTGATGAGCAACACGTTGTGCGAAATATCCTTGCAATAATAAGAACGATACAGCTTATCACCGTAAGAGCAGCTGCCGCTGTCGATCAGCAAAGGAGCGCCGCGATCGTACAAAATAAAGCTACCCGCATCGGCATGCGCGTGGTTCCAAGTATATCCGCTCTTGACGGCCAACAGCGTCGCGTCGTTGTTCCACGAGTCACGCGTGATCGCATAGCCCGTTTTGGGATAGACCACGGTGGTCGGAAGCGTATTCAGTCCGGATAAATCAACCGCGTCGGTTGGCGCGATTAGGGTGAGAATGTTCTCCTCGACGGGAGTCTGCGCAGCATATGAGGCAAGCGCGGGGGTATCGTAGCCCAAAAGGCGCAACCAGCGGACCATGGGCATGATATTGGCCGTAAAAGCGCTGTCGCCGTAATTGAGAAAGCCGATCTTATTTTGCCCGTTCTGCTCATAAGGATACGCAAAGCTCAAAATTGCTTGACCGAGCGCAGGCGGCAATGCGCGACGCAAATTCTCGCGCTTGCCCAAATACCGTTCCGCGTGCCAGAGATAGCGCAGCAGCTCTCCCGTGCCATAGCAGAAATATCCCACGCTTTCATAAAACAAGCTGTATTCATCGTAATTGGGCACTTTATTGAACAGCGTGCAGCCGGGATATTCTAAAAATTCGACGAGCGCTTGCTCGATCTGAGCAATCAGATGCTCAAAACGATCAGGCTCAAGACGGTCAGAAACAGGCAGCAAGGCCGCACCGGCAAGGCCGATGCACACCGCCCACCAATTGTGACCCATGGAGTCCAGAGCATGGATGCGAGTTTCGGGCAATACCCAGTCCTTGAGCAAAGGCATAACACCTTTATTAAGCACTGCATCGGAGATAACATCTCTCTCATTTGGAGTGAGCATATCGTAGATCATATCGTAGCCATAGGCCAGCGCCATAGCGATGCGCGTCGTGCTCAAATCGGACAGCCACGGCACATCGCGATCCTTGTTCTGCGGGCCTGTCCAGACCTCGAACGAGGCTACGTGCAGCATTGCATCGCGCAGACGCTCGGCGGCCTTCTCGTCGCCCTCGACGGCATAGGTCACGCCAAGAACGTTGGCAAGACGATGCAATTGGGCACCGATCTCATAGTAATTTCCATGCTGGGAATAGACGCTGTTGGCATACTCCTCACTCAAAAATTCCTCAGTCAGGCAAGTCCCTTTTTGCGCGGCGAAGGCTTCATAGCGCGCCTTGAGAGCCTCGTCCTGTACAAGTCTCGTACGCAGATTTTTCAAGTCAGATTCCGTTACCATAAATAGCGGGTGTTGCATATCTGATCCTCCTTTTCGCCCTTGCAAGCTGTCATCAACATTAGTATATCACGCATCTTTGTCTTTTTCAACACGTGTTTGTGAACTTTTCATTTCAAATGTAAAGATAACCTTGAATGCCATCCTGCGCTAAAACACCGCTTTTATCGTCAAAATCCACAAATATTGATGCGAAAATATGCTATAATTTTGAGTTGAAAAATTGGAAATATCGTGTTATAATACTTTTGTTAGAGTATCAGCGACGGTTGGTGCGTCCAACACAACAAAAAAATCCGGAATATCAAAGGAGAGATTGATATGGAAAAAATCTACCAGGGAAAAACCAAAGACGTTTACAGCCTTGACAACGGCAACGTACTGCTTAAGTTCAAGGACGATTGCACCGGTAAAGACGGCGTATTCGATCCCGGTGAAAACAGTGTGGGACTCACCATTGAGGGCATCGGTCGAGCAAACCTGCAGACCTCGGTCTACTACTTCGAGCTGTGCCGTCAAGCAGGGATCAAGACGCACTATGTCAGCGCTGACATTGAAAACGCTACCATGGAGGTGCTGGACGCCGAGTGCCTCGGCAAAGCACAGGGCGGCGGCGGACTGGAAGTCATCTGCCGTTTGGTCGCAACAGGTAGCTTCATCCGCAGATACGGCGAGTACATTAAGGACGGTACTGTCATTGAGGGCGGTTACGTTGAGTGCACCTTTAAAAATGACGCCAAGGGGGATCCCCTGGTAACCGGCGAAGGCCTGGCCGTGCTGGGCGTGATGACTCCCGCCATGTTCGAGGACATGAAGGCACAGACACTCAAGATCACCAAGATCGTAGCGGATGACCTCAAAACCATCGGTCTTGATCTGTGGGACATCAAGTTTGAATTCGGTTACCACAATGGCGAGGTCGTTTTGATCGACGAGATCGCGTCCGGCAATATGCGCGTATACAAGGACGGTAAGATCGTTCCTCCCGTTGAGCTGACCAAGCTCATTCTCAACAGATAATAAAATTATGTGACCGTGTCTGCCCGACGCGGTCACTTTTTTGCATGATTGACTTGATTCTATGATTATTTTATGGTATGATAGATAAAATATCAAATATGGAGTTACTTATGAATATCAAACGCATTTCGCGCATATTGCTGTGCGCTACCCTACTGTCCATGCTATTGCTGTGCGGCTGTCGCAAGACACCGCCCACATATGTCTGCATTACCGCAGAGCAGGCCAAGGAGCTAATGGATACCGAACAAAATTACATCATTTTGGACGTCCGAACACAGCCGGAATATGACATGGGACACATTCCCGGTGCACTTCTCATTCCCAATGAGGTTATCCGTGAGCAAGCACAAGACAAGCTGACAGACAAGGATCAATTGATCTTAGTCTACTGCCGCAGCGGTCGCCGCAGTAAAGAGGCCGCGCAGGCACTGGTTGAGCTTGGCTATACCAACGTCAAGGAGTTCGGCGGCATCAACGACTGGCCCTATCAAACCACAAGATAACGGAGGATGTATGCAACTGTTGGATATCATGCAAGCCATGCGACTGCGCCACTCGGTGCGCAGTTATCTCGATCATCCCATCGAGCCGGAAAAGGTAGAAATTTTACAGAGCGCAATCAACGAAATCAGCGCCGCAAGCGGTCTGCGCGTGCATTTAATTCTTGACGAGCCTCAAGCCTTTACCGGACCGCTCGCGCATTACGGTAGCTTCAAAGGCTGTAAAAACTATATCGTCATCACGGGCGAAAAAGGCCGTGACGAGGATGTGGGCTACTATGGTGAAAAACTTGTCCTGCTTGTTCAGCAGCTCGGCATGAACAGCTGCTGGGTCGCACTGACCTACAATCGCGCCAAGATTTCTGTTGCGCTCCAAAAAGGTGAGAAACTGCATATCGTCATTGCCATTGGATACGGTGCCAACCACGGTGTACCGCACAAAAACAAGCCACTAGCGCAGCTTTGCACCATTGAGTGCACACAAACACCCCTTTGGTTTGAAAACGCCATGGCTGCTGTTTTGAAAGCTCCTACAGCGGTCAATCAGCAAAAGTTTCACTTCACGCTGTGCGCCGACGGCAAGACCGTCAGAGCCAAGGCATTGCTTGGTCCCTGCGCCAAAATGGATCTCGGCATTGCCAAATACCATTTTGAGCTCGGTGCAGGCGACGCAGATTTTATCTGGGCATAAAAACGCAAAAATTTCTAAAGAAAAAGCCAAAAACATCTTGCATTTTTTTTGCACCTGTGGTATAATACCCAAGGTGCAAAAAAAATGCATATACGGAAGCGTATCGAAGTGGTCATAACGGGACTGACTCGAAATCAGTTGTACCTCACGGTACCGTGGGTTCGAATCCCACCGCTTCCGCCAGAGCCTTGAGATTTTTCTCAAGGCTTTTTCTTTTTCCAAAGATCATCGGGTTCTGTCTTGACATTTTTTGCTCATAATGCTAAAATACAATCAGCACATTTTGCGAGGTACAAATATGCAGTATTATCTCCTTGTTTTTCTTTCCGTCATCGGTCTTGCGGGCAATTTCTGCTTAACCAAGCTGTATCAAAACCGAGCAGGAACGAGTATGCGAGTCAGCGTGATATTCAATATCATCACAGGCGCCTTCACCGCCCTTATCTTTTTCTTTATCAATGGCGCAATGAACGGATTTGCTATTGATCTGACCCCCTTTTCGCTATTGATGGCGGCACTGCTGATTCTGTTTTGCGGCGCATATGCTCTTATCGGCTTCAAGATCATTTCCATGGGCAGCATGGCCGTTTACACCATGTTTTTGATGTTGGGCGGCATGATGCTCCCCTACGTTTTCGGTCTTATCTATCTGAATGAAGAGTTTTCCTATCTGCGTCTGATCGGACTTTTGTTGATGGTCGTTGCCATTGCCCTATCAGGCACGGAAGGAGGCGGTGAGCAAAAAAAGAAGAGCTCGATTCTGTTTTTCTTGATGTGTCTGATCGTATTTTGCCTCAACGGCAGTGGAAGCATCGTATCTAAAATCCATCAATTACCGCAAAACGAGGCACTCACCATTTCTCCGACCGCTTTTGTCATGCTGGCAGGTATCATCCGCTTTGTCGGATTCTCGCTGATATATGTTGGGCTTTGCATCCATGATCGCCGCAAGCCGATCGAGTACGTTCCCGCTACTGTCAAGCTCACACCGAAAATTATTGGCATAATGTTTGCTTTTTCCGCCGTTGACGGCCTGTCGTATCTGCTGCAGCTCATCGGCGCGGCCAATCTCCCTGCTACAGTACTCTATCCCATGATCACAGGTGGCAGTGTGGTTCTGACAGCCGTGGCAGGCTTACTATTTTTCAAGCAAAAGCTCGATCTCAAGGCAACGATCGGTATCGTACTTTGCTTTATTGCCACCCTATTTTTCCTTTGATTGATTAGAAAGGACGGACATTAATATGAACTCTCCTCATCGCATCACCGCCGCCGATATGGCGCTCCTTCCTCGCATATTGAAGTTTACGACGCCCGACCAGATCCCTCTGCATTTCAAGCTGGACGATCGGCTCATTTGCGGTATTCCAGCAGAATTTGCACCGACTGTATCGCATCGATTGATCGACTGCAATATGGTACAGTATATCATTGAGGGCACGAACACGAACGGACTTACGATCCGTGCTGAATATATCGAATACCGCGACTTTCCCGTGACCGAATGGGTAGTCACACTGACCAATCACGGACAAATGGACACCCCGATCGTGTCCGACCTTCGTGTGGGCGGTCATATTTTCTGTCGCAATGCCGTATTGGAATTTGGCAACGGCGACACTTGCACACCCGATGGCTATCACTTTTTCAAAACGCTCGTGGATATGCCCATGAGTCTGTCGCCGAACGACGGCACCTCCTGCAACGGTGCGTTCCCCTACATGACCATCCACACCGCTGACTGCGAGATTCGTGCCGCCATCGGATGGCCCACCAAGTGGGTGGCGGACATCGCCCCTGCCGAAAATGGCATTACCTTTGCCTGCGGACAGGATCGTTGTCATACCATCCTGCGCCCGGGAGAGTCCTTCCGTACGCCTCGCCTCAATCTCATGGCCTATACGAACGAAAATGCCCCTTGGCGCGGCATCAATTTGTGGCGTCACTGGTACCTCGGGCACATTCTGCCCCGCGAAAACGGTCAGCCGATCGGCCCCAAGCTGTGCCTGCACAATTTCATGGCCGATGGCAAGCCTGAGTTTACGGGCGCGACCGAGCAGAACCAGATCGATGCGCTCAACGAATATATCCGCCGCGGCATGAAGCCCGACATCTGGTGGCTCGACGCGGGCTGGTATCCTTGCGACTATGATTGGCCGCGAACGGGCACTTGGCATCCCGATCCCGCTCGTTTCCCGCGCGGACTGGCGCCGCTGGGCAAGGCTTGTGAGCAAAACGGCGTACAGCTTTTGCTGTGGTTCGAGCCGGAGCGTGTGCGCGCCGGTGAAGAACTGGATCGCGAGCACCCCGAATGGTTGCTGTGCCAGCACGATGCCGACGGCAATCCCGTTGGCGAGCGCCTGTTGGATTTAGGTAACGATGAAGCCAGAAACTGGCTGATCGATCATGTCAACGGACTTATCAAAGAGTCGCATGTTGCCATCTACCGCCAAGATTTCAACTTCAACCCCGCTCCTATTTGGGCACAAAATGAATCTCCCGATCGCATCGGTATACTGGAAAACCGTCACGCGCAGGGATATCTAGCCTACTGGGATGCACTCATTTTTGCCAATCCGGGGCTTTGGATCGACTCATGTGCCTCGGGAGGCCGACGCAATGATCTTGAAACCATGCGCCGTGCCGTGCCGCTGCATTTCACCGATGTAGGCTACGGTCACCATCCAATCAAGCAAAAGCAGCACCGCGAAATGTTTGAGTGGATTCCCTACTTCCGCGCCCATAACATGAACTGGGACAACGCCGAAACGGGCGCATACGACGGTCACAGCCGCCCTACCGACACCTTTGCTTTCCATTGCGCCCTTGCCCCTGCCCTGACTTCCATGTTCACCTATAACGATACCGAAGAGAATTTTGAGATCGGTCGCCGCATGGACGACATTTGGAGAGCAGCCGCTGAAATCGAGTTGTCGGGCGATTACTATCCCATGACCGAATGTCAACTTGATCCACACGATTTTTATGCCATGCAGTTCGACGATGCCAAGCACTGCCGTGGCTTTGTTCAAGTCATACGTAACACGCAGGTCACAGAGGACTTCTACACCGTAGTATTGCCCTGCATCCACGAGAACGCCGTCTACACGCTGACCGACCGCGAGACAGGCAAATGCCTCACCCTGACATCAAACGAGCTTAAAGAGGGCTTTACGCTCGCGCTGGAGCCTCGGTCAGGTGTGGTGCTATTCTATACGTATTAAAGGAATATCAAAAGGACAGACGATCCGTAATCGTCTGTCCTTACTTTTTTGTGAAACATCTCAAAATTTGCAGCGTCCTTGCGGTTAAGTATCCAACGCAAGCCGAGAGCATATGATACACTCCGTTTGCGGTTGCAATCGAACGGTATCGCCACGCCAATCCAGCGTAATGGTAGCTGCCCCCCTTAACAGGATTGGTTCGTATCTTGATTCTTGTTGTCTTGTTTGAGCTTTTCGATCTCGCGCTTGATCTCTTCCAGTTGATCGGCGTCCTTCTCCTTTTCCTTATGGAAGGAGCGTTCCAGCAACCAGATAGCAGCCGCGAGAATTACGACAGTAGCAATCGGTGTTTTGATCAAATTGACCAAATATCCCACCAGTGGAATGGCCAGTACAACCTTTCCTTTGATACGGCTGATGTCTATAGGATCATCAGCCGTATTATTGGCATCGCCTTTCGTGACAACGGTTGCGCCATCCATTTCAATGATACGGTGAACTACGCCGATGCGGCCTTCTTGAAAGACTACGACCTCGTCAACTGCATAACCGTCCTGCTCGACCACGACCAACAGATCGCCGATCGAAAGCTCGGGCTCCATGCTGCCAGACAGCACCACGGTAAGTCCTACGCCAAACGGCATGGGAAGAATATCACCTGCCACGCGTGATGCGTTAAACGCATAAATATTGATTCCTACAATAAGTGCAACAAAGACAAGCAAGACGGTGCGTATGATTGTTTTCGTTTGCTTTTTCAATGTTTTGTTCTCCCGTATCAGCCCTTGGTAATAATAACAATACCGCCGGCAGCCACAATATACTTTCTTGCCTCAGCAGAAATGCCCTGCGTTTCAACAATGAACGATTTTTCCAACGTTGCGGCATTTCTTGCCAGGACCTTCATTTGCTTGGTCTTGGGATGGATCAGTCCTCTTTCCTTCAGCACACGCAGCGTAATTCTGTCGCCATGCTCGAAGTTCGAATCCAGAACGTCAATGTTGATGTATGCCATCTTACCGACAAAGCCTTCCTTCTTCTGAGGAGGAGGCGGCGGAGGAACAGGCTCGGGCTCGGGTTCAGGCTCAGGTTCGGGCTCAGGGACAGGAACAACGATCGGAATGATCGGCTCAGGCTCAGGCTCGGGCTCAGGGATCACAACAGGCTCAGGCTCGGGCTCAGGATCCTTCTTATTACGCTTGAAGATAGAAATCAGAAGCAGAATGATGGCAATCAACAGCAGAATAAAGAACAGCCACCAAAGAATCGTTCTGCCAAGGCCGGAGCCCCAGAACCCGCCGTTAGCGGCGATCGAGGTATTGGCTTCGGCACGAACGGTAAGCGTGACCTTGATACCGACGTCTTCACCGGCTATATTGCCAAGAAAGGTATCGTAGGCGTCATTACCCGACTCAAAGGGCCACTTCCACTGAAAGAGGTACTCCGCGCTTTCTCCGCGCTTGATGGTTCCGTTATGGGAAAGACCATCCAGCGTTTTTCTGTCTGCCCATGTTTTGGCATCACCGGCGAGGTAGTTATCCTCGGGGTCAAGCAAACGGAACAGGATGGGAATTTCATACTCGGACAGCGGCTTTTCCGTTGCCAAAAGCTCGACTTGGGCAATCAGCGTGTAGTCGATGGCAACCGTGTCCTTGTTGCGCAAACGGACGGTATAGTCTACGTCCGTACCGGGGGCGATGACCTTTTGACCATCCAAGCCCTCAACGGTAATCTCTCCCAAATCATTTCTATATATGACGGAAAAAATATCCAGATCGGTGTCCATATTGGATTTGAGCATGACTTCACGGTTATCAATGTGAATGTAATTAGCCAAGCGAAAACCAAGAACGATCAAACTGAGCAACAACAAGATGAACAAAATGACCAACGCCACCCAAAAGGTGCCGCCGACGCCAAATATAGATTTTCTTTCGTTTTTCTTTTTTGAGGTTTTATCTTTTACGTTAGACAAGAGAATTACCTCCGTTGTTGAACTGCTGAATTTTTCGCATTTGGCGACATTTGACATCTGTCAAACGCCCTCGAATGTGAAAAAATTAACGCTCCAATATTGAACCGCCGTCCCGGCCACGACGGGACGGCGGTAAAATATGGCTTAAAGTACTATGTACTTAATGTAACTAATTCGTGGATTAGTCTACCTGGGTTGCGGTGATGGTGATCTTAATGGAGCAATCAGCCAAATCAGCAGCGTTGCCCATGTCAGTATCTACACCATCGTTTGCATCACTGTTAGTGAAAATCCATCTCCAGCTGATAGTATGAGTGTTGTCAGCAGCGGTGAATGCAGTAGGAAGTTCGCCAGGAGCATACTGCTTGGAACCACTTTCATCACCAGCAAGTGCCTTAATAGCAGCAACCATCTTATCCCAGCTCTTTCCAGAAGCATCAGTTACATATTCGGTTCCATCAAGAGACCAAAGAATATTGACATTGTTCTTAATTGCATCATCGCAAGAATCAACAACTGCTACTTCAAAAGTATACGCAACCTCGGGAGCAGTTCCAGCAGTTTCGTCATACTTAAACTGGAAACTAGCGGAACCGTTAGTACCGGGAGCGATTACGTCCTTACCGTCCTCGGATGCAACATTGGTGTAGGTGGACAAGAACAAGTTGGTAAGATCCATAGAATTGGTCTTTTGGAATCCCCAGTAAGCAACGCGAGCAGCGTCCTGAGAAGTAACGCTAGTCGTGTACTTCGCGAACGTACCGGAGATAGCGCAGGTGGTCAGAAGAACTGCAACCAGAAGAGCGGAAGCAAGTCTCATCATTTTGTTTTTTCTCATAGGAAATTTTCTCCTTTCAAATTTTTGCCTTGCGGCGGTCTCATTCTTCCCTTTTAATATTTTGGGGATAGAATATTTGCCCGGCAATGCCGAGTTTTTGCGGCAACGCCGCGGCAATTTATATTCGCCCCCGAACGTGGCTTCCGAGGGAAGAATAACAATTTTTGGTGTAGTGTTCACTACACAGATGGTATAGATTGGCGCGTTGTACTTTTTTGATGAGAGCCCGTTTCCCACAAGAGAGCGTCGCCCTCTTGGAGGAAAGTGGGTGTCAATTTTTGATGATTATTCTGCAGTCGTTTCCTCTGCCTCGTTTGCGGGCACCTCTGCAGGAGCGGTGGGTTCTTCGGGAGCTTCGGCTTGTGCCGTCGCTGCGGCTGCCGCCTTGAGGGCTTCCAGTTCAGCCATGAGCGTTTCCACATCGTTGCCCTTGCTCTTTTCATACAGTCTTCTGCGGATCATATCATAACCGACCAACAAAATAATAGGAACGATCACACAGACAATAAGGCCGGGCGTGCTCTGCATAAACAATGCAATGCTACCTGCACCGGGAATGCGGATGTCCATGTATTTGCCTACCAGCTTATCCGCAGGAACCAAAATTCTATCTTCTGTATTGTTGTTGATACCTTTGGTGCGGAAGAACAGTTGTCCATCCTCTTCGACGATCTCGATAACACGGTGAGTTACAATGCTTGTACCGTTGCCTGCAGGATCGAAAAAGGCAATATCGTCACCAACCTCAATTGTTTCGGGATCGGTATGCTGACAAATGATGATATCGCCGCTCTTGATGTCGGGATACATGGAGTCAGTCAGAACGATCAGAGGCGATAAGCCGCCGATGCTGGGAACCTCGTCTTTGTTAATAAAGCTCTTGATAATCAGCGTGCAGTTGATGATAAGCATAGGAATAAGAATGACGCACAGCACAATGCCAATAATCGTTAACGCTTTATGTAATTTTGGGGTGGGCTGCTTCTGCCCGTCGTTTTGACTCATGATCTTTTCGCTCATGATACTTCTCCTTACGTTTTTTTTGCACATTATCATTTTTGTTAGAGCTGCTGTATATTCTTCTCACTCAAATAAGGGCTGAGTGCGCGATATATTAACTGAAACATTCCATGCTCCAATTCGGAAGTATTCGGCCACTCGCCACGAAACACGTGGACGCTGGCGGTGAGCATAACATCAAGAATATAGTGAAGTGCCCACCAAATATCAGTCCCTTCTTTAAAGACACGACCAAATCGATCCGCTGCAACGCTGTAGGTTTGAAGGTGTATTTCATCCGAACAACGCTTAAAGTAGGGAGAATAATAGTACTGCATATAGAAAAGACATTTCTCCGGGTCACTCAAAACAAATCGCCACATCGCACCAAACAACTTAAAACAACGTTCTTCGATCGTTAGGCGATCGTCACCAAATTATTCATCAGCTTTGCACACAATCTGCCATCCAATATGTTGAAGGTTCTGATAAATATATCTTCTTTACTTTCAAACACACGGTAAATGTAGCCTTCGTTGATTCCCGCACGCCTTGCCAGCGCCTTGGTGGTTGCCTTACCAAAGCCTTCCGTAGCGATGACATAGATGGCGGCCTCTTGTAATGCTTCGCGCATCTCATGCTTTCTTTGCTCGGTCATGTTTTTTCTCCTTTTGTAGCGGCTGCAACCCGTTGACAGTCGGCAAAAGTATTGCATTGATCTTTGGCTCCCGACGCTTATCGTGCGATTTGTTATTCGGGGATAGATAATATTTCAGTCATACTTCCATGACGAGATAGTGATAGATATACACCATAGATTTTACTACGTTTTTATTCATTTGTCAACAACTTTTTTGCATTTTTCATTCAAGAAACCATCATAGTTCCATAAAGATTTCACTTTTTTGCAATTTTCCATCAAAGTTCTTTCATTTTATTGACAAACAATGCCCCTTGTGCTATCATTTCAACGAAAGAAGGTGACATAATGAATTTTGACGTTTGGCGTAATCTTTTGCGCGAGAGTATTGCGCTTGGCACCTCATCTTGTCATGCAGCGGCGGTAGGACACGGCGATGAAATCTATTTTCAAGACGTCTTTGGCAATCGCACCGACTTCCCCTCCCCTCTGCCCCTATGTGAGGACGCGCTGTTTGATCTGGCCTCTATGACCAAAATGATGGCTACGGCTCCCGTGGCTCTGCGTCTGTATGAGCAGGGCTTGCTTGATCTTAATGCACCGCTGTCGGATTTTTTCGACGCACCAACAGACAAACGAAATATTACTGTCAAGCAATTGATGTGCCACGTATCGGGACTTCCTGCCTATCTGCCGCTTTGGCGCATGGGCATTGAGCCCAGTCAAGTCGCAAACGCAATACTGTCCTCCCCACTTGCCGCACCGACGGGCAGTCAGGTAATATACAGCTGTATGGGCTTTATTCTATTGGGCAAGATCGTTGAGCGCATCGGCGGTGCGTCGTTGGACGTGCTTTCCAAGCGCTACGTGTTCGATCCTCTGGGCATGAGCAGAACTTGCTTTTGTCCTCCTATGAATACTATATGCGTTACAACCGAAAAAAAGCCCGGACATTCCGACTACCTTTGCGGAGTGGTACACGACGAAAACGCTCGGTTTATCGGCGGTGTTTCTGGCAACGCGGGACTATTTGCGCCGCTTGATGATGTCATCCGCTTCGCGTCTATGCTTTCCAAGCGCGGTGAGGGCCTTCTCAAACGCGAGACCTTTGAGCTGGCCGTGCGCGACGCGACGGGCATTGGTGACGATCCGCGCGGTCTGGGGCTTCAGCTCTTTGGCGGGGGCACCTACCCCGGTGGCTCACGTATGTCGCTTGGCAGCTACGGACACACGGGATACACCGGCACCTCACTGTACGTTGACAACGACACAGGCGTATGGGTAGTGCTGCTAACTAACCGCGTTCACTACGGTCGTGACCGCGACATTTTCTTCGTGAGAAGACGCCTATTTCACGATACGGTATTTGGATAAAAGAATCCCAAGAGATTTGCTATCTCTTGGGATTCTTTCATTGGTTCAATTCCTTCAGTTGGGTGTACACGTCCCGATCCACACGCTGTACGGTCAGCGGCGTGATGGAGATATAGCCGTTCATTACGGCGTCGGTATCCAGATCAAAGTTCTTGGTGTCACGGAAAACCATCATTCCCTGCTGGCGAACCATGTTTTCGCCCGTTTTGACGAACTCGTCCGAATAGTACGCCCCCCCCTGACGGGTGATGCGGATATTCTTGGTTACTTCGGCAGGAATATTGACATTGTACAGATCGTGACGTTCGAGCAGACGATGCTCGGTGAAATACGCCCAGATCTCATCCAAATGCGTCACAGCGTTCTCAAGCGAGGTAAATTCCGTCGACAGCGCAATCGCAGCCTTGGCGCCAAAGCAGTTAGCCTCAAAGATGGCAGCAACAGTGCCCGAATAGACAATATCGCGACCGATATTGACGCCGCGATTGATGCCGGAAAGCACCAGATCGAACTGCTCGCCAAGCCCAACGATGGCATAGCGGATGCAATCAGCGGGCGTGGAATCAACCGAAAAGGCACGAACACCGGGCATCAGATCCGCCGGCTTGGCTTCAAATTCACCGATAATATTGATGCCGTGACTCTTGCCGCTCTGCTCCACCTTTGGAGCAATGACCGTGACCTCTCCCAAGGTTTGCGCCCACTTGGCAAGCGCATAAATACCGGGAGCAAAGACGCCGTCGTCATTGGTGATCAATATTTTCATAGCCAGCCCTCGTTGTTTTCTTTGTATTTACCCAGCCACTCGTCAGCATCCTTGACCAGCGCCTTGAATTCCTTTTTGCTGTAAACTGTTGCACCGCAGGCGCAGGCATGACCGCCACCGTGGTATTTTTCTGCCAGCTCGTTTACGGTAACAAAACGGGAACGCAAACGAACACGGACCGAGCCATCGTCATTCTCGATGAACGCCATCCAAATCAGACAATCCTTAATGGACTCCATATAGGAAACCGAGGCGCTTGCCTGCTCGCTCGTCAATTTGAACTTTTTTTGCATAGCCTTGTCAACGTACAGATAGACCACGCCGTTTGGGGTGATCTTCATTTTTTTGAAAACGTGCGCCTGGAATTTAAGCGTGTGGAATTCCTTTAAGTAAAGATGGGCGTACAGCGTGTCGGTATCGATGCCCTGATCAAGCAGCATACCGGCAGCGCGAAGCGTGTCACCTGTGACGCTGCGGAAACGGAAACGTCCCGAGTCTGTAACCATACCTGCATAGATGTATGTAGCCGCCTGGGCATTGATCTTAAGCTCGTCCGAAAAAGCGGCATAAAAATCCGCGATCATTTCGCAGGCGGAAGACTTCTCTTCCTCTACCCATGACACATCGCCATAGGGAGTGCGGTCGATGTGGTGGTCGATCTTGACCAGCTCACGGCACAGCTGACATTTGGGGTTGGAAACGCGATCAACCGTTGCGGTATCGATGACGATACCAAGCGCATCGGCGTAAAATTCGTCGGGACGTGCGTCGTCTTCCTCACCGAGAAAGCTGGTGAAGTCGGAATAATCGTTGTTGATGATATAGACTTGCTTCTCGGGGTAGGTCAGCCGCAGAATTTCAGCCAACCCCTTGGTAGAGCCAACGGCGTCTCCATCGGGGCGCTTGTGTCTGAAAATGATGATCTTGCCATATTCCTTGATCTTGTTTAGGATCACTCTCATTTGCTCTTGATTCATACCTGCTCCTCCGTCAGCTGCATCAGATCCTGCAGCATACTCATGGCCTCATCGCGGTTCTTAACCGTCGCACCGCTGGCCTTGGCGTGTCCACCGCCGCCATATTTTTTGGCAATGGGGTTGATATTGTATTTGTTGGAACGAAGCTCACAAAGAACTCCTTCGTCTGTTTCGGTGAAATTCGCCCAGATATCCACGCCGCGAATCTCCCCCATGACGTTGACCATGCCGCGCGAGATGGTGAAATTATCCACGCCGTAAGAATCGGCCTCCTCGCGCGTCGTATAAATGTAGGCCACGGGCTTGTCGGTCAGTTGGATCTTGAGGACAAACCTGGCGCGCAGTTGAATGAAGGAGAAATCATCCGCATACAGATTGCGGTAGATATCGGCAGTCGAGAATTCCCGCTCCATCAAAAATGCAGCCGTACGGAAGGTCTGGGCACTGGTGGAATCGTAGCGGAAGCGTCCCGAGTCAGTGATCATACCCGTATAAAGCGATTTAGCCGCCAAGGGGGAAACGGTCAGTCCGCTCTCCATCGCCAGTGCCGTTACAAGACCGCAGCAGCTCTCATAGGACGAGTCAGTCACCTCGACCTGTGCGATCTCCTCGCAGAACAAATGGTGGTCGATGCGTGCCGTTGCTTCGGCCAGCGTATATCTGTCATCGCAAATCAGCGCTTTGGCAGACGTATCGAGGATAATGGCAAGCGCGCCGTTGTACACCTCATCGGAAATCTCATCCATGACCGAGTCCTCCATAAAGCCGTAGCGACGGGAGGCATCTCCCACGACGTACACCCTCTTTTGCGGAAAAGAATCCTTGATGATATGCTTCAGACCGATCTGGCTGCCCAGCGCGTCGCCGTCGGGATTGGTATGGCGGTGAATAATGATCGTATCGTATTTTTGAATCAGTTTTATAATTGGTTCAAACATGTCTATCTCCATTTTTTAAATAATACACTCGTCAAAATAGCCGCGGTATTCTACCTTTAGCGGGCTATTGGGGAAAAGATACTGATGCAGCTCAATAAAGTAATTGTCCGTCATGCTGGCAATGTAGTCCACGACGATCTGGTTGGGCTCGGCACTCTCATAGGGGACAGGACGTTTATAATGCACCATATTGATATAGTCGATGTGATGGGTGAAAATCGGCGAATAAATGTTGTTGTTTTTCAAATCGTCCAACAACTGTTCATAGACTTCGGCCATCATGGGCTTCACCGTCTGATCCAGCTTGGAGAACGAGACGGTATTGTTATAGATCAAAGCATAATTGTCACGCTTGGAGCGCTGAAGCGCCTTGAAATGCTTGGTATCGAGCTTGATGTAGGGCTTGCCATAGCTGTTTTCAATGATGTTGACAACTAGATTATTGATCAGCTCGGCGTTGATCGAGCCGATGTCCTCGTTGACAAACACGCTCTCCTCTACCAGCTTGGCCCTCTGCGCGTCCTGCCTGTCCTTGCCAAGATAAGCAATGATATCGGCCAGACGTACCACGCCTGCCTCCAGCGTCGAAGGCATCAAGGAGCGGGTGTAAACGGGATCGACGTAGCAACGCTCGATCATGCGGTCAAACTCGGCAAAGCTGGTCAGCGGCTCGGGATGGATCTCCTCCAGCTCGATCTCACCGTTGTGCGTCAGGATGCCGTTAAGCGTTTGCAGGCTGATGTTGTAAGGGTAAATGCCATCCAGCACGCGGACGGAATGGACGTTGTGCGCAAAGCGGCGGCCGGTGTGAGCGAAATACAGCGCATCCAGATAATCTTCTCCCGTGTGACCGAAGGGCGTATGTCCCAGATCGTGACCGAGGGCGATTGCCTCGATCAGATCGAGATTGAGGTGCAGCGCCGCACCGATGGTACGCGAAATGCGCGACACTAGCTGAACGTGCAGGCTTCTGCGGGTGATATCGTCGTTTTTGCACAGCGAAAACACCTGCGTTTTATCGGTATAGCGATTGTAAAAGGGGCAATGCATGATCTTATCGATGTCATGCACGAAGGTGGGGCGCCACACGCTGGCCGTATCCTTGGCCAGATTTTGGCGGCGGACAACGTTTTTGTCATCGAAAGCGACGCGCTCGTAGATTCCCGTCTGCTTCGCTTGCTCTATTTGCTGAGAGATTTCCTTGGATAAGACTTCATATTTAGGCATAAACTTCCTCCTTTTTTCGTGTTTATACAAAGAATGGCGCTGTGTTGTACCACGCGCCATGATATTTGCGGTACCTTTCATTATATCATATCTTTTTTGATTTTGCAAATACTTTTTTCAAAAAATATCGATTTTCTTATATATTTTTTCAGCCCTTGCTTTTTTACTCGTTCCGTGATATACTGTAGCCAAAGATTTCCTTGTCAAAGGAGAAGAAACATGAGGGAGAATACTTATTTATCCGAACAACTCATAAAGATTGCAAAGGACTGCGGTACGTATCAAGTCGGGCTGATCTCAACGAAAGATCTGATCGTATATCCCGAGGTGCGCGATATGTGCAAAATGAACACCTGCCGCGGCTATGGAACGACTTGGGCTTGTCCACCTGCTGTCGGCCCGATCGAAGAATGTCTTGCAAAAGCACAGCAATACGATACCATGCTGCTTTTTTCGTGCAAATATGATCTTGAGGATTCCTTTGACTATGAAGGTATGGTCGCGGGAATGGAGGCATTCAAGCAGCTTGCGTGCGCGTTTGATCACGCCCTAAAACAGACCCTACAGCCATATCTGATGCTTGCCAATGAGGGCTGTCACAAATGCAAGAGCTGTACCTACCCCGATGCTCCCTGCCGCTTCCCCGACGAACTTCACGCCTCGCTCGAGGCCTACGGCTTCAACGTATCCGAGTTGGCACGGCTGGCAGGCATCAATTACATCAACGGACAAAACACCGTAACCTATTTCGGCGCTCTTTGCTTCAATCAAACATAAAACAGCGGCTGTTGCACATGGCAACAGCCGCTTTCGCTATATTGAATTAATCGCTGTAAACATAATTTCCCTGACCGGACTGAAGCACCAGATCAAACAGCGTATACATATCTACGTACTTGTAGGTATAGCCGTCATTCTTTGCATTTGCGTACTCGATAATTTCCTGAATCATAGAGGTCAGTTGAGGAGTATACAGACGGATGGTACGGAAAGCCGCGAAGTTGGTTCCGTTCTTTTTCATCCAATTATACATCGCATCCTGCCAACCGGCGTTAGAGGGATAAATGTCGTACATATTCATGTATACGGTCTCGTCATTGTAGATCGTCAAATATTTGCTTCCATCGTTATGGAAGGAACCGTAGGGCGAGATCTCGGCATAAGCTGCCAGCTCGCGCATAGTCAGCGGCTTCTTGTTAATGATAAAGCCGACGATATCCATATCAAACTTGTCCAGATAGGGTCTGTTGTAATCCAGCCACAAATCCATGTCTTTCAGCATGGTAGGCATGACGTAACCCGCGCCGCTGTCGCCCGTGATAAAATAGTCAAGCTCCGTCTTGTTTTCATAAACGTAATCGAAGATCATGGGAACACGATCGGAGAGGTTAGGGTTGAAGGCCCACATCAAGGGGATCTTACCGCGTTCGGGGCTGGTAAAGCAATCGGGAACCATTTCCTTGAGCCATGCAGAGGAGTCGTAGTCACCAATGTAAACGGTGAAATATCTGACATTCTCCTCGAAGACCTCTTCCAAGGGAGAGTCGTTATTATCATAGGACTTGACCGTGGGGGTATACTGGCAATAGACCGATGCATTGGTCATCCAAGCAGGTTGAGCGGCATCTGCTTCCTTGATGAAGTTGTACTCGGTAATAAGCGATACAAAGGCCCATTCCAGTGCCACGGGCTCGGTCTTACCGTGACCCAAAAAAGTGGTGTACTTCATATACCAAGGCGGGAAGCCCATCAACTTGGACATTTTGCCGTTGTTACGCTCCTCCATGGTAGAGAGGATCGTCTTGAGCGTCTTGGCATCGGTGCCCATAGGCTGGTTAGGGTCGTCGCAAGGCCGTTCATCCTCGATACAAGTCAAGTCGATGAAGAAGCACTCGTTGTAGATGTAATAATCATGGCTGTAAAGCTGGTTGTAAGCCGGCGTGATGTTCTCTGCTTTCTTGTAAATGCTGTTGGTCTCTATTTGAGATGCACCGTCAAGGGCATAGGCCAGCATGGCGGGATTCGTATGGTCCATATACTTTTCCATTGCCCACAGATAAGGGTCGCACTTGATGCTTCCCGTCGAGGGGATATCCGTGTCGGCGATGGTAGTGCCAAGCTCACCGGTAAACATACCGCAAAGGTTAAACTTGATCTCTACTCCCTGATTCGTCAGCCAAGTATAAAGACTGTCTGCATCCGCGTCAAAGCGGACAGGAAGATAGCCCTCAACGCTGCAGATGGTAGCGGCAACGTTGGAGGTAGCAGGGGCGTTAGGATCCCACACGACGATGCCTGCCTCCTGAATATACGTACCCAAGAGGCTCCAAAGCTCGTTCCACGTCTTGATGTCGATCCTATCACTGCCCTCCAGCATCTTGCCTGTGCCGCTGATATAATCCAACCAAAACGTGTCGGTCTTATCATACATCTGATAGATGTAGAAACCGTTTTCCTTGGCATTCTTGTTGAGTCTTCCCTGCAACGCGGTATAAAGACGAACGATATCATTATAATCCTCGTTATTAGTAAAGCCGTTCACTCCCTTAACATCGCGAATGATGTAAATGTCGGGCGGGTACTCAAAGTGCTCACGCAGATTGAGTGCCTCGGGGATCGCAAGAACCGTCTTGGCGTAGGTATCTTTCTCCTCGTCGTAGCCGAGGTATTCCTTAATGAAATAGTTCACACCCTTGGTGATCGCATTCTCGGAACCACCGTCGATCAGGATCTTATTCTCCACAAACAGAATTACGAACTCGTCCTTGGCAAGATCCTTGGGGATCTGCTCGTGGGCGGGGCGATCGACCTTGCCGACCAAAATTTCGTAAGCCTTGCCGTCTTCATCTGGCGTCCAGTCGGTCGTCAGCTCGATGTCACAGCCGGTTGCCGCCTTGATGGCCTGTTTCAACTTGATCGCGGACATTCTGCCGGCGTCATTGCCCGTAGCAGCGTCGCGGCGAACGATGCGATAGTCGGTCTTTCCGTCCTTGACGATGTCGATCATCATCACGGGATCATCGGGCTGTTCAGGCTGCTCGGGCTGTTCGGGGCCGTCGGGCTTTTCGCAAGACACCGTTCCCATCACCAAGCTCATCACACAAAGCAGGCTGAGCAAAATCAGTAAAAATCGTTTCATGTGCAGTTCTCCTTTGGCACGATTATTGTGAATATTGTACCATACCCCACTGTTTTTTGTCAAGACTTACCGTCATATTTATCGAACAACTTAGTAAGAAGAACCACAGAAACGACCAGGAGCGCTTCCCCCCCCTCTGCGTTGGTAGCTTTCACATATAAAGCAGCGGCTGTTGCACGTAGCAACAGCCGCTTTGCTATATGGAATTATTCGCTGTAAACAAATTTTCCCTGGCCAGACTGAAGAATCAGATCAAATAGGGTGTACATATCTACGTACTTGTAGGTATAGCCGTCGTTCTTTGCGTTGGCATACTCGATAAAGTCGTTGACAAATCCGACAAGATCGGGAGTGTATTGACGGATGGTACGGTAAGCGGCAAAGTTTGTGCCACTTCTGAGCAATTCCTGATACATTTGCTCACGCGTTTCGTCGGTATTGTGAGGAGGCTGTACCGATCCCCACATTCTGAGGAATACGGTTTCATCATCCAGAATCGTCAGATAATCTCCCGTGTTGGTAAAGGCACCAAACGGGGAGATCTCAGCGTAAGCTTTCATGCTCTCAATAGAGAGCTTGTGATCGTCAATGATAAAGCCGACGACGTCCATATCGAATTTATCCAGATAGGGACGGTTATAGTCGATCCACTTATCTATATCGTTCAGACGAGACGGGAATACGTATCCTGCACCACTATCGCCGGTGACGAAATAGTCATTTGGCGTTTTGTTCTCATAGACATAATCAAAGATCATGGGAACACGGTCAGACAGATTGGGGTTAAACGCCCACATCATGGGCATCTGACCGCGCAGATCGCTCTGGAAGCAATCGGGAACCATCAGCTTCAACCATGCGGAGGAATCATAGTCACCGATATACATGGTGAAATAACGAACGTTCTCGTCAAATTCCTCTTCCAAAGGTGCATCATTATTTTCAAATTCCTCGGTAGTCATTTCATACTGACAGTAAACGGACGCGTTGGTCATCCAGGAAGGATTCCAAGCATCTGCTTCCTTGATGAAATCATATTGCGTGATGAAAGCAACGAATGCCCATTCCAGTTCAACCTCACCGCTGGAGCCCCAGTTGTTGAATACCGTGTACTTCATGTACCAAGGCGGGAAGCCCATCAGCTTACCGAATTTGCCGTTGTTACGATCCTGGAAATATCCAAGAATCGTACCCAGTGTTTCAGCATCCGTGCCCATCGGCTGATCGGGGTCGTCGCAAGGACGCTCATCCTTCTTACAAGTCAAATCGACAAAGAAGCATTCATTGTAAATGTAATAATCATGGCTGTAAAGTTGGTTCGCACTCGGCTCGGTAGAAACTGCAGCTCTTTGATAGATAATATTGCTTGCCACCTGGGACGCACCGTCCAAGGTATAAGCAATCATTTCGGGATTGACGTCGTCTCCGTACTTTTCAAGTGCCCAGAGATAGGGGTCACACTTGATACTTCCCGTCGAAGGAATATCCGTATCGGCGATTGTCGTGCCTTTCACGCCAAAGAACATATCACAAAGATCTTCTCTGACCTTGACATCGTGACTCGTCAGCCAAGTATACAAGCTGTCCTCGTCCTCGTCATAGCGCACAGGGAGATAACCCTCCACGCTACAAATGGTCGATGCTACGTTTGCCGTTGCAGGAACCGTGGGATCCCACACAACGATGCCCGCATCGATGATATACGAGCCCAATGCATCCCACAGATCACTCCACTTTTTCAGATCGTATTTGACACAGCCTTGCAGCATCTTGCCATCACCGCTGATATATTCCAGCCAGAACGGATCGGTACTGTCAAAGTTTTGATAAACGTAAAAGCCATTTTCCTTGGCATTCTTATTCAGGCTTCCCTGCAAGCAGCTATACAAACGAACAATATCATTATAATCCTCGTTATTGGTAAAGCCATTGATACCCTTGATGTTGTGAATAATATAAACCTCATACGGGTAGTCAAAGGCCTGGCGAAGATTCAGTGCCTCGGGGATCGCCAAATCCGTCTTGGCATAGGTATCCTTCGCCTCATCGTAGCCGAGGTACTCCTTAATGAAATGGTTAACGCCGTTGGTAATCGCACTCTCGGATCCACCATCAATCAAAATCTTATTTTCGATAAACAAGATCACAAATTCGTCCTTGGCAAGATCTTTGGGGATCTGATCATAAGCGGGGCGATCAACTTTACCTATCAAAATTTCATACGCTTTGCCGTCATCATCGGGCGTCCAGTCAGTCGTCAACTCTATGTTACAACCGGTTGCAGTCTTGATCGCCTGTGTCAGCTTCATAGCAGAAATTCTTGCGGCATCCTCGCCCGTAGCAGCATCGCGGCGAACAATGCGATAGTCAGTCTTTCCGTCTTTGACGATATCGACCAACGTCACAGGATTCTCGGGCTGTTCGGGCTGTTCAGGTTGATTTGGCTCAACGGGTGGTTGACAAGATGTCGTTCCCATTACCATGCCAACTACACAAAGCAGGCTAAGCAAAATCAGTAAAAATCGTTTCATATGCGTTTCTCCTTTTTGCACGATCATTGTCTATATTGTACCATGTCTCACGGCTTTTTGTCAAGACAAACCGTCATTTTTATCGAACAATTTATATCTGACGATCAAAATCCCCTCGGCTATTGAAAGTCAAATGGATACATGATACAATGGGGACAGATCATCGATAAAATTTTGCATCAGTAGTGGTGCAAGCTATATTTTTCCTGTTTATTAAGGTGAAGGACCTTCAAATCATAAATAAGGAGGGTAAAGCAATGGAAGATAAGCAGATCGTTGAATTATATTGGGCGCGCTCCGAGAATGCGATTGCCGAAACCGAAAAGAAATACGGGAGATATTGCCACTATATCGCCTATCAAGTTCTTGCTGATGAAGAGGATGCCAAGGAAATCGTCAACGATACCTATCTGAAAGTGTGGAATACCATTCCGCCCAATCGCCCTGATCCACTAAAGCCGTATGTCGGTACGATCAGCCGTCAGCTCTCTCTCAATCGCTACGAATCACAGCATACCCAAAAGCGCGGCGGGCAGGTGGCACTTGCACTGGAAGAACTATCCGAGTGCATTTCCGACAAGGACAGCGGCGAGGATATTGGCGAGAGCGTTGCGTTTTCCGACGCACTGACACGTTTCCTTTGGGGGCTGCCCACGCGGACGCGGAATTTGTTTATCCGTCGGTATTTCTACATGAGCCCCGTAGCCGAGATCGCAAGGGATTTTTCCATGAAGGAAAGCAACGTCACCATGCACCTGCTTCGCACCCGACGAAAATTAGCACATTTTTTGAAAAAGGAAGGTTTTGACGTATGACAAATATGAATTTGCTGCAAGCCATGGGGCGCATTGACCCCAAGTTGATTGCGGATGCGGCACCGAAAGTGCCGCAAAAGAAAAGCACAAACAAGATGTGGGTAAGATGTGGGGCTGTGGCGGCTTGTTTGATTTTTATGATTGCTGTGACCACTATAATAGTTCCGCATATTGACCGTGGCAATCAAGGGGTCCATCAAGTTGAACGTCCCGCTATTAGTAAACTACAAGTTATCAACGGCTTTTGGTATGAGCCTTTATCCATCCCTGCATGGTATTTTGATCAGTATCCTGAATTAGCGCAAATTACCATGAGCGAATTAAGCAATCAATATGCAATCAAGGACAAGGATCTTGGAAAGTATATTGGAATTGTGCCAGCGCATGAAAAAGCAGATCTGCCCGAAGGAAAAGCCTATCATTGGTCCGCCTATCCAAATTTAGACTCTATTATCATTGTGGAGCGAAACGGTGATTACTCCGTATATATTGCGAATACTTTTATGCCCTTTGATAATTATCATAACTCTTCAATAATACTCGAAAAATACAATTTGCCAAAAAGTAGCATCTCTATTGAAGTCGAAAATATGGAAATATCCTTATCCGATAGTCGTAGTATTTTTGAATTCTGTTCAATCATAGCAAATAAAGAACACGATTCCGAGCATGCTTATACCGATCGAATTTGGCAAGCTTGGCAGGATGAGAGGGGCAAGTCCGGTGTTCGGTATGATGGAAAAGAGTTTTCGTATGACAACACCGAAATACGCGACGAATTCACTGCATTTCGCACGGAAAATATCCAAAGCATCTGGATAAATACAGAAAATGGTTTCGAAATACATGTATTGTTTGATCCCAAATTTAACTACTTTATCATGTGTAATAGAACTTTCAATTTAAGCAAGGCAGAATCCGAACAATTAAGTATCTTACTTGGAACAAAATAACTAATAATAAACACAGACATCACAATATTTAGATGGATGTAAATAGCAGCAGGCACAGCCTCTCACGGCTGTGCCTGCTGCTTTTCTCCTTGCTCAAAAAAAGACCGCCACTTGGCGGTCTTACTTGGCGCTGCATAATTGCTTCATTGGGGAATGGGGTTCTATGCCCATTGAAAATCGAACAAAGGAGAAATTGTGAATGAAGAAACTCAAGAAATATAGTGTTGAACTTGAACCATTCTGGAGGTTCAAGCCCTCGGTCTATTAGTATCGATCAGCTGAACACATTACTGTGCTTACACCTTCGACCTATCAAACTTGTAGTCTGCAAGTGACCTTACCAGCTCAAGGCTGGAGGGATATCTTATCTTGAGGTGTG
>JAFVZV010000068.1 GCA_017507985.1 Clostridia bacterium | reverse complement strand
CTCGTCCAGCTCGCCGCCCGCAAACAAACCGCGGATCTCAGACACCAAGCCCTCCACGTCACGCGCTGCGCGAGCACCGCCGCGCTCATAGGCGTTTACAATATGAGTTCCCTCGCTGCCCAGCAGATATTCCACCGTCGTTCCAAGAGCGTCTGCCATTTTCTGCACGACCTCCATGTGCTGCGGCTTGCGGCTGCCCAGCTCATAATTCTGAATGGTGCGCAGAGATACCCCCGCAACCTTTGCCAGTTCCATTTGGCTCAATTTCGCAGCAGTTCGTTTTTCCTTCAGTCTATCCTTAAAATCCATGATTCCATCCTTTCCGAACGATGTTGCGCAAAATTTACGAACAGTATTTCGCGAAAGGTATTGACAACGCAATTTTGTTCGTGTATAATATAGAACACGCAACCTTGTTCGCATATAGTGTACCACATACGAACACATTTGTCAATAGGTTTTCCATGTTTTGGTGAATTTTAGGGAGGAATCGGATGGATCGGAGTATTTTGCACTGTGATATGAACAATTTTTACGCATCGGTCGAATGCCATCTGAACCCAGCCTTTGCGGCGCATCCGATCGCTGTGTGCGGCGAAACCGAGGAGAGGCACGGCATTGTTTTAGCCAAGAACTATCTGGCCAAGGGCTTTGGCATTATCACCGGGGAGGCTGTTTGGCAGGCCAAGCAAAAATGCCCGTGGCTGATCATCGTACCGCCGCATTATGAGGAATACGTCAAGGTCTCCCGCGCGGCACGGCAGATCTACTACGACTATACCGACATGATCGAGCCGATGGGACTGGACGAATGCTGGCTGGATGTGACGGGCAGCCGCAGATATTATGGCACGGGCGAACAAATCGCTCACGAAATACGGGAACGCATCAAAGGCGAATTGGGCGTTACCGTATCGGTCGGGGTGTCCTTCAATAAAGTATTTGCAAAGCTGGGCAGCGATATGAAAAAGCCCGATGCGGTGATGATCATCACGCCCGAGCACTTTCGAGAGCAGATATGGCCGCTCCCCGCCTCCGAACTCCTGGGTGTCGGTCGCGCAACAGCAAAAAAGCTGCACGCGTTGGGGGTGCACACTATCGGTGATCTTGCGAATTACCCCTGTGATTGTTTGCGCTATAAGTTTGGCAAATGCGGAGAGGAAATGTGGAAATATGCCAACGGGTTGGATATTTCCAAGGTCGTTACGCGAAACATCGAAGATCTTGACAAAACCGCAGGACACGGCATCACGACAACGCAGGATCTAATCGATGCGTCAGAAGTGTGGCCGGTCATGCTGGAGCTTTCCCAAAACGTGGGACACCGGCTGCACGTCTACGAAAAAAAAGCGACGGGAGTCGCCATCGACATTCGGGACAACACCTTGTTTGCACAACAATGGCAATGCAAACTCCCCTATCCCACACAAAGCGCTTCGCGGATCGCATCCACTTGCTTTGAGCTGTTCCAAGGCAGTTATCGGTGGCATCATCCTATCCGCTCGGTTACCGTTCGTGCCATTCGCTTGGTCGCAGCAGATACACCATATCAATTTGACATTTTCAACGACGCACCTGTCATCGAAAAAGAAGAAGCCATCGACCGTGTGATTGAAGACCTGCGGTCACGCTTTGGAAACAGCATCATCCGGCATGCGGTGCTCATGAACAATGAAAAAATGCCGGGCACCGACGTATTGCACCGTCAAGTATTAATGAAAGGTGTATGACAATCATCAAACGAGGTAAAAGACATGGACATCAAGAATATAGGCCAGAACATCAAGCGTCTTCGTACGCAAAAAGGGTTGACACAGACTGCCGTTTCCGACGCACTGCACGTTACCTCGCAAGCCGTCAGCCGCTGGGAGACTGGGGCGTGCTATCCGGATTTGGAATCTCTGATCAATTTGGCAGTTTATTTTCACGTGACAGTTGACGATTTGCTTCGTAAATAGCAGACAAAGCAGTTAAGTTTGTGCTCAATATAAACAACCGCTTCACTCGAATGTGCACTGCCCATACTAACTTGATCATCGTTTCGCAGGTTCGAATCTGTCTTAACACGGTAATGTCGTGTTTGTGATTAACCTTCAAAATAAGCTCTCTTTTCTCAACGATACCTTGCGGATCAAGACCATTGATCGGCACGTCAAGGACGATAAAACCGGTATTGCCGATCAGAGCTACGGCAACACCATGTTTTTGCTTCATATCGAGCGAAAAATTGCGCGCCTTCTTTTTGCCCCATTTTCAAGCCCTGCGAGCTTTAAAATTTCGGGTATGCTATCGTAGTTCGGCAGGCTGAGAACGATGGTTAGCTGTCCCATATTCCATTTATTTGTCTGCTCCAAGACAAATTTTGAGATCTGACCGCCTGATCAGCGGCGGTTGGTTTATGGGCATCACTAAGTTTTCTCGATTTCTCCGAAGATATACAGATAGTAGTCCTCCAGGCTCGGCGGCACGGCTGTCGCTTTAGCATCAGGGCACTCCTCTGACAGCACGCGCAAAAGCACCTGTCCCGTCATCTCATCGCGGCTGATGTTGGTCACACGGAATTTTTGTTGCATTTCGCTGACCGCATTCTCTGCCACGGGCAGGCTCCACACCTTGCCCTCCATCTTGGCAAGCAACGTCGCAGGCGGCGCGTGATCGACGATGACGCCCTTTTTGAGCATAATCACTTCACGGGCGATAAACTCGACGTCAGATACCACATGGGTGGCGATAATAACGATTTTATCAAAGGCAATTTTTGCAATATAATTGCGGATGGCAATACGCTGCTTGGGGTCAAGTCCCGCGGTCGGCTCGTCCAAAATGAGGATCTTAGAGTCGCCCAGCACGGCCTGTGCAAGAGCCAAGCGTTGCTTCATACCGCCCGACAACGCTCCAATCTTGCGGTTTGGCACATCGTCCAGCTCGACCGCCTTGAGCAAGCCTTCGATCTCCTGTGCGATGGCCTGCTTGCGTGCCTTCCCTTTTTTGTCTGCCGCGACGTCCTTGAGCGTCGCCATGTACCAAAGGAATTGCTCTACTGTAAAATTGGGATACATGCCCGGATACTGCGGCATAAAGCCCAACAGAGCGCGGAATCTTGCGCCCATCTTCAGCACGTTTTCGCCCTCGCCGTCGTCTTCAGCATACAGTATTTCACCACTGTCTGCCTTAAGATTGTCGGTAATGATATTCATCAGAGTGGATTTGCCCGAGCCGTTCGGACCGAGCAAGGCATATATACCCGGCGTCAGTTCGGCGGTAAAATCCACCAAAGCACGAGTTTTTCCGTAGGCCTTAGAAATATCTTTTATTGTCAATCTCATTTTCAAAACCTACCTCCTATACTTGAAAATAATTTTCTCCCGCCATGCCGCGCACAGCAGCAATACGCCAACAGACAGGGCAAACACGCCCGTTGCTACACTTGCCGTATCTGATTGCAGCAACGGCAAGCCGTATAAGATGCAATCCGGCAGAAAATGATCTAACCTTGTGACCTCAAACAGATGGAGCAAGCGAGATACAAACACACAAAGCGTCGACAGCACCACCGTTGGCAGCGTTGCTCTCGTTACCGACGAGAGAGCCATCACAAGCAGCGCCAGAAGCGCCATCCCTACGATGCGCAGCACCAAAACTTGCAGCATGACTTGGCGAATGCTGCCGCTTAGCATCACCTGATTGAAAAGGCTATAAGCAGGCGCATCCCACATCGGCAGGTCGTAATTTCTTGCCAAAAGATACAACCGTCCGCCTTGCAGCACAAGTGAAAGTATCGCCGCGCACCCTGCGCCAAGGAGCAGCTTGTGGGCGAAGGTCACTCGCCGTCCGCGCGGCGTGCTGTGCAGCAGAGCGGAAAAGCCGGATGCGTATTCATCCGCAAACAGTCCTGCCAGCAAAAGAATGATGAGCGCTGCCAAAGCGGCGTCCATACCGTCCTCCAAGTACAACAGAAAACCGGTGTCATATACCACCCAAGGGAACAATCCGCTATCGTTGATATCGCGCAGATAGATCAGCTTTTCTCCTACCTCATCCAGCGTGTTCAGCTCTTGGCTGGCGTGATTGGCCGCCCGGAGGATCTCGATCCATTCCTCCTTGGAAATTTCTCCTTGCTCGTATTGCACTTGTAGCTCAAACGGGCGGGATACGATGTTGTTCAGCGCTTCCCTCTCCTGTTGATACTTCACGAGGGTATCCTCGCTGTATTCTCCCTGCAATTGCGTCATGTATTTGTGGTATACCGCATCACGGTAGGTCTCGTCCTCTGCATACCTCTCTCCAATTCCCTGCCATTCGACCAGCACCAGCAAAATCAAAAGAATGGGTGTCAAGCGCTGTAGCCATATCTTCTTGCCCTCCCATGCAAGCAGGTGAAGTCCCATGTTCCCGGAGCATTTCTGCGCGGGTAGCTTACATTTGATGCGATCAGCCAACTTCAGCATCCTGCGCCAAAGACGTCCCACCATGCTATCGGCACTTCCCCAGCGCAAAAACGGAGTACGGACGGTAAACAACAGACAAGCAAGCACGAAAAGCACGCCGCAACCAACGATACACAGGGGGAAGATCAGCTTGCCCGTGTCGATGCACAGATTGCCAAGATAAAAGGCGCTCCAGCGTGTCAGAAGCTCCGAGCCATCCAACACATTCAACAGATTGAGGTGACGGAATATGTGATACGGCTGCGTCTTGCCAAACATCTGCATGGCATAGGACAGCGCGATCACAGCGCCTCCCAGCCCCAGCGCTCCGACGTAGCGGCGAGTGGGAAAGCTGAGCAGCAACACAAGCCATACGAAGGTGATACCGATCACAATACGGATCATCAACTGCAAGAAAAAGCCCTCCAGCACCGTAATGGCGTAGGGTGCCGTGGGAAACGCACATTGCAGCGGCAAATCCGCTCCGCGAAGGCCCGTTTTCGATACAATCAAGACAAAATTGAGCAGTGTAAACACCACCGCAAGCAGCGTGCTACTCACCGCTCCCACGCCAAGCTTGCACGCCATGGTCATCCACCGTCCGTAGCGAGTGGTGCGAATTTGGGAGATCATGCCCGCCTTTTCAGGCATTACGAGCAGCGTGCCGAGAACCAGCAGCGCCGCCAAATAGAAGATCACAAAACTTCCTCGGCTCATTACGTCGTCCCAGCCGTATACGGGCTCCACGGGCAATTCCGGGCACGAAGACAAAAGCTTGGTATAAGTCAACGCCACGCCCACCTGATACCGTACAACAAAGTCGGTTTCCTGCCGTCCCGACAAAAGAAAGCTATCGTACATTGTACGGGAATCGGCAATGATTTTCTCAATGCCTGCCCCATAGGAGCGGGTGTTTTTAACAAAACGAAGAAATTGATTGTCCGCAAGATACGATGCCCTCGCTTCTCGCACGTCATCCGGCATCAGAGCTTCATCCTCGGGAGCCTCACCCATGATCACCTTCTGATCATAAGCATCGTACAGTGCCACCCGCGCCCGTGCTGCCGCCTCGGTTTGCTCGGGAGAGGTACGATATGCATCCAGCAGAAGCTCAACCTCTGCCCTTGCGCTACCAAATGGCGGTCGGATTTCCTGACGCGCGCATACAAGTCCACTCAAAAGCAATAAGAAGGCCAAAAGAAGGAAAAACAGTCGATTCCCCCACAGCTTTTGCCACTCGTATCGCCATATTCTCAGCCCCATAGACATCTCCCTTCCACCAAAATTTGCTTAAATCATCAATGCCTTCAAGGTCTTGCTAATTCCTCGACCCAACTGTCCCAGTCCTTCAGATAGCTCACAGTCATTTTCCGATTTTCGGACACCTTCAAATTGGAAACACGCTTGAAGTGCTGATAGATTTGGGCATCGCTCCAAATCTCCCAATCATCGGGAAGCCCAACCTGCACGCCCGCCTGTATCGAGATGACGCCGAACAAAACACCCGTTTCACGCTCGGCTAACAGTAACAGCGTTCTATTATCCTCCGTTTCTAAGGAGTACAGTTCTCCCTGCAGGGTATAATAGTCCTCCGGTTTCTCGCCCTCCTGCACGAAATATTCATAGTGCCCTTGATACTCCGCATCGGCATCCACACCAAGCAGAGCGCCATAGCTTGGGAAATTTCCATCAATATAGGAGAGAACGAGCGTCTCTACCTCGCGCTTGTTACCAAACTCGCGCCACACCTCAAACTCACTTTTTTCTCCCGTTTCCGGGTATTCACGCATATATCCGCGGTAGCCACCCTCATAAGGACAGAAAAAATATTCTCGAACGTCCAGCGTCGGATAGAGCTGAAAAATATGGATGCAGCCCTCGCAATAAGTATAATAAACACTTCCGTAGCCACTATCCTTGCAGCCAAGAGATACTCTAACAACCGGCAACTCGCTCTCCAGGAGATGGTCGATGGAGAGCGGATAGATGTCCTTGGGTATCGGTACATCCCACAACGCATCGTCCTTCGCGCCATCGCTCAAATCAGTATCATTTTTTTCATTCGGCTCCTGTGTCGAGAAGGGCGCACACGCACTCACAAGCAAGAGCAGGGCACAAAGCAATGGGATCCATCTTACATTTTTCATACAACTCTCTCCTCATTCCAAATTCGGATCAAACGACACGGCGAACGGTGCAATCACACGTCCTTGCACAAACTCCTCGATTTCCCATGTGCCATCCTTTTGCACTAAATTTCCCCAATGCGTGGCCTCTTCCATTACCATACGGGTATCATCCACGATATACACAATATAGATATCTCCGTCAAAAACCTTAATGCCCTTAAAGCGTGCACTTTCGTGAATGGTGGAAAAATCGTACAGCAGCTCACACGTTCCGTCTTCAATACTGCAACGCGAGAGTAGCGTCTTGTCCTTGTTGATAAAATAAACGTGCTCGTCCGTAATCGTTCTTATCGTTTGAAAATCGTTGCATTGCTTGGCAATCAGATGTCTCTCCCCTATTGTAATATCGTATTCGTACAGATCCACCGTTTCCTGATCGTCGTAAATCCGATCGTATTGATAGCACTTATCATAGCGCACACGAGTAATCTCACTCACCTTTACTCCGGTCGGAGTTACTATGGAAAGATCGTCGTTTGTACGGTAGAGGTAATCCTCGCCCAACACCGATACGTATATCTCATCGTATCGTACATACAAATCCAGGATCGATTTGTTCTCCAAGGATAGCAAATCCGTCCGTTTTGTCCTTACGTCATAGCGGTACCACATCATTTCACCATCCTTGCGATGTCTGGCAAAAAATATATAGTTATCCTTGACCTGTAAAAAGCGAAGCTCATTGCCGTCACCCTCAAACACACGCTCATATTGTAGGGTATCCGGCGAAATCGCATACAGATTCCCGTCGCTCGTGCCCAGAATATCCTCGCTGGTACGTAGGCAGTATATAAGACCGTCTGCCGGTTGATATACGATATCCGCCGTTCTCTGGGCAAAGCGGGCACTACATACACCAAACAGATATTCGCACAACGCGTCAAAGCAATAAATACTTGCCACCTTAGAGGCCTTGTTCACATAGCAGATACCGCCGCCCGAGAAATAGAAGTCTTGGTCGTAAAACAGCACCATCCCCGGCATGTTGACAAAATAATCTCTTCCCATGCGGGTGTGATTATCGTCGGCGGCACTGAACAACGCTTTGTCGATTGGTGTCGTATCCGCGGAAGGAGGAATGGTCTGCTGATCGCCTTCTTCGGGCATCTTGTCCGGGGCACAGCTCATTGTCCCAAGTAAGCAAAGCGAAATTATGCACAAGGTGACGGTTTTAAAAAATAAGCGCTTCATTTCTGCTCCTCTCTATTCAAGTATTCAGGTGAGAAATCACTGTATTTATAATAACAACTATTTTGTTTGCGTTATTACAGGAATCGATATCATTATCAGAAGTAATTATCGCAATCCACGAGCTCACTGATAAATTGTTCCCAGGCGACAGCGATTTCGAAGGAAAACAAGACATCACTTGCTTTTTGTCCCTTCATAAGTATAAATGTCAATTCGACATGAATTTAGTCAAATTTTTCGATAATTCTACATGTTTTTTCGATTCCCAACACCCTGGAAAAAGCAGTTATAACACCTTAGTACGCTCTGATAGCGATCACGTTGAAAGAAAAGACGACCAGCAACTATATCAAGTGCTTTTTGCATTTAACGCTTCTATAGAAAATAATTAGTTTGTAAAAGTACTCTCGTATCAAACCTTGAACTTTAACAAAGTCACCTTTAGTAACTGTAACATTTACCAAACAGGAGAACTATAATGAAAAGCCGGACACGAGGTCGAAAAGATCCGTGTCGCGGAAAAGAAGATCGGCTACTGCCGTGCCTGCTACGCTTGCCGTGGCACAGGTGTGTGCGCTATCAAGGACGATATGACGGAGATTCTTCAGAAGATGATCGATGCCGACGTTCTCGTTCTCGCAAGCCCCGTGTACTTCTATTCCATCGATGCACAGCTCAAGGCTCTGATTGACAGAACCGTTGCTCGTT
>JAFVZV010000067.1 GCA_017507985.1 Clostridia bacterium | reverse complement strand
AGGGGCTTGCTCCTCCCGCCTTTTCATGCAGGAATATTATCGCGTGGATATGGTCGGGCATAATGACGTAATCCTCAACCGTGACACTCGGAAAACGGGTTTCAATCAAATGTAATTGTTCTTTTACAACTTCGCCGCAAGGTTTTAATTTAACCGTAATTTCGGGAGGAGCAAGCCCCTCCCCTACCGCATCATTGATCGTTTTGTTAGTAGCCGTTAGGTCTGTTTTGACAATTTCGGATAAAATATGCATTCTGTCGCGTATGCATATCGTAACAAAATATGCACCTGAAGAGCTGTAATCATAATTTTTTAATCTTGTAGATTTTCTTTTTGGCAATTCTTTTGCTTTATCCACTTGCATCACCCACACCATTATAACACAAAAGTAGCACAAATACAACATTTCTGCCGAAACGCGATACCCTCAAACTGAACTTTCTCTCCATTTCCTTCATCTTATAATAGAAATTTCCTTTTACCTGTTTACAAATCGCCAAAAATATGGTATACTGATATAATCAGTATGATAGGATACTATGCCCTGCCGCAAGATTGACACATCCTTGCGCATAAGGAGTTAACGATATGAACACAACCCCAGAACCCAACGTTCAAATCCGGGCATTGCCCGATCCGAATCCATGGGAAACGCTCCAAAACATCCCCAAATTACCCGCCGCAGGCACCGCACTGCTTTCGCTGCTTGTCCTTGCGGCAACGCTGTACCACCCCGCGCTGACGCCACACTCGGCCTACACGGTCGTTTTGCTGGGCGCTTGCGTGCTCGTGCTCGTCGCGCTCGTTCGTTCGCTCATGGTCGGCATCGCCTCGACCGTGTTGTTTGCGGGCGGCTATCTGCTCGGTATGTTGGTTGGCGCAGATCCGCTGACTGTCGCAACTGCAGCGTTGGCTTCAACGGTTGCCATCGGCATTGGTGCCTTTTTGATCACGACCTGCCGTTCCAAGGCGCTCTATCTCATTCCCGTAGCGGTCTATGCCGCCGCGTTGCTTCTCAGCCGTGATTTCATTATCGCCGCGCTGACACTCATTCCCTTTCCCGCCATGGGCATTCTTGCCCATTGCATCATGCGCAACCAAGGGCGCGTGTGGTCCATCTGCCTGTCCTCCTTTATGTACGGACTGTGTTTGGTCTTTGGCATAACACTTTGGCATTATCACACCGTCGGGCCAATCACAATGGACGCACTCTTTCACTCGCTTGAGCTGTCTCGCGATCAGGCGATTGCCGCTTTGCTTTCATACGAGCCCTATACGGCGCTGTTAGCCAAGGCCTATGAAGGCGTGGATATTTCATTACAAACGCTGATCACGGCTCAGGTTGAGTTTGTGTTCAACATTTTGCCCGCGCTGATCATCGGAGCCTTCAACCTCATAGCATATACCGCTCAGCTATTGTGTGTAAGAACCTACGCATCCACCGGCATGAGCAAGCTGATGACCATAACGTCACAGTTGTTCGTTCACAGTATTTTGTCGGCGCTGTTGTATATTGTCTGCTTCATCATTGCCATCATTCCAAGTGAAATGACCATGTTCGGTGCCGTTGTGTATAATCTTTTATTGATCCTTTTGCCCGGTATGACACTCATCGGCATTTACAAGCTGGTGGGCGATATCCGCCGCGGCATGTCCAAGATTTGGTTGATTATCCTGATCGGCTGTGCCGTATTCCAGCCTATGATGCTTGTTTTCTGTATTTCTTTTTCGGGGGCGTTGACCACGCTCACCCGCCCGCTGATCGCTCGCGTTGTTCATATGCACGGCGACGGTCCTCGACAACATTGATTCCATCGTTCATTCCCGTCCGCGCGTTGCGGACATGCTGTACTGCAAGGAGGAACCATCATGAAAAACAAACAAAAAACACCGCGCGCCCCACAATATGACGCCCGATTGCCCTTTGCGCTGTGCTATGCCATCGGTGTCGTGCTGCTTGCCGCGCTGGAGATCTTATGCTATCTGATCGACCCGAAAAACGAATTCGTTTTCTATGGTCTGGCGCTGTTCGCCTTTTACGCCATTGTCGGCGGCGCAATGCTGTTAGCATACCTGCTGCGCGTGGCACGGCTTCGTGAGGTCATGCTCGCTGCCGAGGACATGACGACTGAGATCAGCGACGTGTTCAAATACGTCATTGATCTTCCCTATGCCATCTCAGATAGCCGAGGCAACGTCAAGGTTATCAACCGCGCGCTGCAGGATCTGCTGTCCTTCAAATCTCCCATTTGCAACGTTCCGCTCTCCACCTTCTGCGCCATTTCCATTCACGATATCATTCGTAGTACGGGTGAGCCTCGCGAGGTGCGATTTGCGCGGGCGTTGGACGCACACGGCGAGGTGGTTCCGGGCGCACACGGATTTCACGTACGCCTCGGCCATGACGGACGCCGCTATGAGTTGGTCTCCTACGCCATGAGACTGCGCGGACAGGACTATTATATGATCACCTTCCACGATGTTTCCGACTATTTGGAGCTGCGCGAGAAGATGGAGCGTGAAAGTCCTATCGTCGGCTATATCGTACTGGACAACCTTCAGGAGCTGGCACAGTACGTCCGCGTCAGCCACCGCTCGGCTGCCAACGAGATCGAAAACATCCTCAAGCAGTGGGCCAGCGAGATGGGCGGCCTGCTCCGCGAGTACGATCGCGACAAATTTTTGCTTGTCTGCTCGGCCGAGGCGCTTCAGCGCTGTGTCGAGGATAACTTCAGCATTCTCAACCGTGTTCGTCAAGTCAAGCTGGGAGACAACAGCTTCCCCGTCACCATCTCCATGGGTATTTCCACACTGGGCGGTTCGTTTAAGGATCGCGAAGCTGCGGCCAGTGCTGCGCTCGACATCGCTCTGCAACGCGGCGGCGACCAGGTTGCCATCAAAAAGGCAGACGGTGTTACCTTCTTTGGTGGTCGCGTCAAAACCATTCAGAGCAACACATCCATTATTTCCCGTGTCAATTCCAATCAGCTCTGCTCGCTGATTGCACAGGCAGGCAACGTTATCATTATGGCGCATCGCAATCCCGACTTTGATGCCATTGGCGCTTGTATCGGCGCGGCAAGACTTGCGATGTGTGCCGTTGGTAAGAGCAAAACGGAGGTTCACGTGGTCATGAACCGCGAATGTGAGGATTTCCGCATTTGTGCCGAGCATCTGGGCAATCACGCCATTTACGACGAGCTGTTTGTCGATGCCCACAACGCACTTGATCTGGTGCGCTCCGACTCGTTGCTCATCATCGTTGACGTCAACAACGTAAATATTGTTGAAGCTCCTGACGTAGTCAAAAACGTCGCTAATATCGCGATTATCGACCACCACCGTCAGTTTGAGGTGTTCGATTTCGCCCCTGTCCTCAGTTACATCCACCCCACCGCATCCTCTGCCAGCGAGCTGATTGCCGAAATGATCGAGCAGAGCCCGTATTCGGACGAACTGCGCAAGGAAGAGGCAACGCTGCTGTTGGCAGGTATTATGCTTGACACCAAGAATTTCACGCACTCGACAGGTGCACAGACCTTCTCGGCTGTTCATTATCTGTACGAAAAGGGGGCGCATACCAACGTCACTCGCCTCTTCTTCTACGAGACGCTGGATGAAATGATCACCGCCAGCGACTTCGGCTCGCGCACCCGCATTTACCGTGGCCGCGTGGCCATCACCTGGCTTAACACCGACAACACCCGTGCTGAAAAGATCAACGAGCGTGTGGCAGCGGCCAAGGCGGCCGACAGACTGCTTACTGTTCGCGGCATCGATGCCTCCTTCGCGCTGGTCAGCATAGGTAACAGCGTCAGCATCTCGGCGCGTTCGGGCGACGCTATCAACGTTCAGATCATTATGGAAAAGCTGGGCGGCGGCGGTCACTTTGACATGGCAGGCGCACAGATCAAGGACACCTCTCTGACGTATGCTTGCGAGCTGCTCAAGGGAGCGATAGATGATTATCTGGATAATGAAGAGGCGGAGAGGAAGTAAATTCAGGTCTTCTTCATTTTTCACATCTTCTTCTACAGCCTCCCCTGCGCAACAAGTTGCGCGCGTTCGGTAAAAGCAGATTGCCTATTCTTTGCCTTGTCGCAAAGAATAGACGAAGAAAAGACACTTAAGAGCCTAATGCCCTTAAGAAACCCGCAAAATTTTTTGCTTGGGCATATCTGCCGCGCGTGCTGTCTGCCTTGAAGCACAGCATGAACGAGTGATATGTCTATCTCGTGATTAGCTATGGAGCGCGGCAATGCCGGGGGGTTCCCAGGGGGAACGCCTGGGCGCGCAAAAGCGCGCAGTATGATCGTCCGGCTACCTACTTAAAATCATCTCTGAAAACAAAGGAGTATATACCATGAAAGTTATTTTATTGCAAGACGTGAAATCCCAAGGCAAAAAGGATCAGATCATCAACGTATCCGACGGTTATGCCAAAAACTTCCTGTTCCCAAAGGGTCTGGCCAAGCCTGCCGACGCGCAGAGCTTAAACGAGATCAAAAACAAAAAGGCAAGCGAGGAGCACAAAATCGCTGTTGAGCGCGCCCAGGCCAAGGCAACAGCCGAAAAGCTCGAGGGCATTATGGTCAAGATTCCCGCTTCGTCGGGCGGCGACGGACGCCTTTACGGCTCCATCACCTCCAAGGACATCGTTGAAGCTCTTGCCGCTCAAGCAGGCATCACCATCGACAAGCGCAAGATCCTCTCGGATGATCCCATCCGTACCTACGGCGCCTATACACGTGAAGTCAAGCTGTTCCAGGATATCGTCGGCAAGATCCACATCACCGTCTGCGAGAAAAAATAAACCACCAAGGAGCTTTTGTAAGCCATGGATGAAAATACCATCTTAGACCGCAAGCTACCCTTTTCCCTCATTGCCGAGCAATCTTTGCTTGGTTCCATTCTCATTGATCCCGAATGTCTGAATGAGCTGGCCGATCAAGTGTCCTCCGAGGACTTTTATCTGGCCGAGCACAAGCAGATCTTTCTCGCTATGCGCGAGTTGTATCTGGCCGATCATTCCATCGACGTCGTAACCCTCATTGACGCACTGGTGCGCGCGGGCGTGTACGACAAATCGGGCGGTGAGCAGTACATCCGCACCATCGCTGAAGTCGTCCCGGGTGCGCAAAACGCCAAGGACTATGCCAAGATTGTACGAGAAAAAAGTCAACTGCGCCGCCTGATCGAAATTTGCGGTGACGTGTCGGATATTGCGTATTCCGAGCAACAGGACGCCGAGCATACCATCGAATACGCCGAAGCAAAGGTGTTTGAGCTGGCGCAGGGCCGCGACACCAAGAACTTCCGCCACATTCGCGACGTGCTGGTCGATGTTTACGCCCATCTCCACGAGCTTGCCACCGATAAATCCGCCGCGCAGGGTACGCCCACCGGCTTTTCCGGGCTGGATAAGGTGCTGGTGGGCATGGGCAAGAGTGACTTTGTGTTGGTCGGTGCCCGCCCCGGTATGGGTAAGACCAGCTTTGCACTCAACATTGCCACCAACGTTGCCCAATCGACCAAAAAGAAGGTCTGTATCTTCTCGCTGGAAATGTCTGCCGAGCAGCTTGTCAACCGTATGATCTCAAGTGAGGCAATGGTGGACAGTTATGCATTGCGCAGCGGCGAGCTCAAGCCCGAGGAATGGGAGCATATCGCTCAGGCGAGTGCTCGTTTGTCCGGCTGTGACATTCTCATTGACGATACCCCCGGCATCACCGTCACAGGTATGAAGGGCAAGCTGCGTCGCGTGGACAACCTTGGACTGGTCGTGATCGACTACCTGGGTCTTATGTCCTCGGACAGACGCATTGACAATCGCGTCAATGAAGTAGGCGACATCACCCGTAACCTCAAGATCATGGCAAAAGAACTCATGGTTCCCATTCTCTGCTGTGCCCAGCTTTCCCGTGGTCCCGAGGGACGAAACGACAAGCGCCCTATGCTGTCCGATCTTCGTGATTCGGGTTCGATCGAGCAGGATGCAGACTGTGTCATGTTCCTGTTCCGCGACGAATACTATAAGACGGACGCATCGTCAGACACCGAGGGCAACATCGCCGAGGTCATCGTGGCCAAAAACCGCCACGGCTCGACGGGTACGATCAAGGTCGGCTGGATCGGCCGCTACACCAAATTCCGCTCCATCGCCGAGTCAGGCTCGGTTCCCGAGGCACAGCCGTGACGACAAAAAAGCAGTTCCACCAATGTGCGGCGTATCGATCGCCTGCAAGCCTGTGCGGCCTTGCTCCGACCACTCCGTTGCTTTTGGGGTTGTCAGGCGGAGCAGATTCGCGATTACTTTTGCATCTTTTGGCCAAAGAATGTAAAGAGAGCGGCGCGCCGCTTCATCTGGCGCACGTTCATCACGGCATCCGCGGACAAGAGGCCGACCGCGACGAACAGTTTTGCCGCGCGTTGGCCACGGCGTACGGTCTTCCCATCCACGTTCATCACGCTGACGTGCCTGCTCTGGCCAAGGAGCGCGGTGAGTCAATGGAAGCCGTGGCCCGCTCGGTGCGTTACGATTTTTTCGCCGATGTGATGAAGCAAAACGATCTTCCTTTGCTCGTCACAGCCCACCATGCCGATGATAATCTTGAAACCGTGCTGTTGCATCTGGCCCGAGGCTGCGGTCTTGCAGGGCTTGGCGGCATTTCGCCTGCCCGCGCATTTGAACGTCTGCAAGGCGCAATGATCGCCCGCCCGTTGCTCAACTGCAGCAAATCTGATATTTTGCGAATGTGCGAAGAGCTTTCGTTGGACTATGTGACCGACAGCACCAACGAGGATACCGCATACGCACGCAATCTGGTGCGCGCTCAGGTGTTGCCCGCGCTCGCATCGATCGCCGACCACCCCGAGCAGCAGCTCGTACGAACGTGCCAAACTTTGCGCGAGGACGAGTCCCTTTTGCGATCGCTGGCCGAGGAGCTTTTGGCTCGTGAGCTGCAAAACAACGCCATCCGCCGCGATGCGCTGTCTGCTGCCCACCCCGCCATTGCCAAACGGGCATTGCGTCTGTGGATCGATTCACTGTGCACTCAAATGCCCGAGGCGTGCCATATTGAGGCACTGATGCAGCTGTGTCAAGCGGACGCAACCTCCAAGCAAGTGCATTTGCCCGGCGCTCTCGTTGCCACGGCCGAGCGCGACCATTTGCGCTTGACTCGGCTATCCTCAGAACGCGCCGCCAACAAGCACGTGCCGTTTGATCTTCCCTTTTTTCTAAATCCGCAAGACTGCAAAACGCTTGGATTTCGCGTACAGGTGAACAGTATTTCGCCCGATCAACACCAAACAATCACGAAAAACGATATAAATGTTTACAATCCATTCATACGTGATACCCTAATATTTGATACAATAGTAGGGTGTTCCGCATGGCTTGAAGGGCGCAATTTGCATTGGCGTACCCGCAATGAAGGCGATACGTTGCTGTTACACGGCATCCATCGCAAGCTACGCAAGCTGCAAAATGAAATCGGCCTTCCAGTCGCGCTTCGCGATCGCTTGCCGCTGCTTTGCGACGGCGACACTGTAGTATGGGCTCCCTTTTTGGGTGCGCGCGATGGCGCATTTGCTCCCGTTACAGCAAGCTCCCACCATGTGGTATGCTTGACAATAGAAATTTTGCCCAAGCCGGCAGATCACACCAAGGAGGAATTTGACAATGATCAATCCTACACATGACATCGACCACATTCTCATCAATGAGCAGCAGCTCGACGAGATCGTTACTCGTTTGGCTGATCAGATCAACCATGACTACGCCCCCTCTCCCAACGCCATCCGCCCTTGTAAGCTAATCGTCGTGGCCGTTATGAAGGGCTCCGTCTTTTTCTACACAGATCTGATCAAAAAGCTCAATATTCCCATCGAGCTTGATTTTGTCAAAGTCTCTTCTTATTATGCCGGCACCCGCTCGTCGGGACAGCTCAAAATCCACCTGGACCTCAAGCGCGACGACTATGAAAATATCGACATCCTTTTGGTTGAGGATATCGTAGACAGCGGACGCACGCTGTCCTGCCTGACCGAGAATCTGCGCGGCCGCGGTGCTCACAGTGTGCGCACTGTCACGATGCTCGACAAACCCAGCCGCCGCGAGGTCGACTATACGGCCGATTACATAGGCGCCGAGATCCCCGACGAATTTGTCGTGGGCTATGGATTGGATTTTGATGAAAAATACCGTGATCTCCCCTATATCGGTGTCCTCAAAAGCGAGGTCTACACCAAATAAATCCCGAACGATCGGAGGAATGTAATGAAACGCAAAGACATAAAAGTTATACTCATTTACGGCTTGCTGATTGCCGCCATTGTGTTTTTCCTGGCCTATATGTTCAAAAACAGCGCGGCCGAACCGCCCGGCTACAGCGACGTAGTGCAATATTTTACCAATGAAGAAGTCACAGAGTTTGTGCTCTCGGACAATAATATCCTGACCCTGACACTCAAGGACGGCTCCAAGCTATCCTACGAGATTGCGAGCCTATCACTGTTCCATGCGGATCTGGGTGAGCTGATCACACAGCAAATGGCGGCAGGTACGCTCAAAGGCGAATATGAGCCGCCCAGCAACTCGTCCGTCTGGCTGAGCTTGCTTCCCTCACTGATACTGACGCTGCTCTTGGTCGGCGCTATCATTTACTATTTCGTTAGCGTAAACAAGAACGGCGGCGCAGGCAAGGCAAACAGCTTTGGCAGAGCCAAGGTCAAAACGCCCAATCCCGATGATAAAAACAGAGTATTGTTTCGCGACGTTGCAGGTGCAGACGAAGAGAAAGAAGAGCTACAGGAAGTGGTGGAATTCCTCAAAAATCCCGCCAAGTACAGCAAGCTCGGTGCTAAGATTCCTCACGGCGTTCTGCTCGTCGGCCCTCCCGGTACAGGTAAGACGTTGCTTGCCAAGGCTGTTGCAGGCGAGGCAGGCGTTCCCTTCTTCTCTATCTCGGGCTCGGATTTCGTAGAAATGTACGTCGGTGTCGGTGCTTCGCGTGTGCGCGACCTGTTTGAAACGGCGCGCAAGGCCCCTGCCTCCATCGTCTTTATCGACGAGATTGATGCTGTCGGTCGTCACCGCGGCGCAGGCTTGGGCGGTGGACATGACGAGCGTGAGCAAACGCTCAACCAGCTTCTGGTTGAAATGGACGGCTTTGGCTCGCACGACGGTATCATTGTCATTGCCGCGACTAACCGCCCCGATATTCTTGACCCCGCTTTGTTGCGTCCCGGTCGCTTTGACCGCCGCATTACAGTCAACTATCCCGACATGAAGGGCCGTGAGGACATTTTGCTGGTTCACGCCCGCAACAAGCCCATGGAACCCGACGTGGATTACCACAAGATCGCACAGACGACCGTCGGTTTCACCGGTGCGGATCTTGCAAACCTGCTCAATGAGGCAGCACTGCTGGCTGCGCGCAAGGATAAGTCGCTGATCGGTATGGATGAGATCGAAGCTTCCTTTATGAAGATGATCCTCGGACCGCAGAAGAAATCCCGTGTGCGCAACGAGCATGACAACCGTCTGGTGGCTTACCATGAGGCAGGTCACGCAGTAGCACATTATTATTGTGAGCACACCGATCCCGTCAAGGTCATCACCATTGTCCCCGCAGGCAATGCCGGCGGTGTTACGGTCAGCGTTCCCACCGAAGATACGCTTGGACATTCGCGCAACGAAATGTTTGAGAGCTTAATCACTGCTTTGGGTGGTCGTGTGGCTGAAGAACTGATGATGGACGATATTTCCACGGGAGCATCCGGCGACATTCAAAGTGCTACACGCACGGCGCGCGACATGGTCACCAGATACGGTATGAGCGAAAAGCTCGGTCCCATTCTGTATGGTTCGGAGCATTCGAGCGATGCTGTCTTCCTGGGACGTGATTTCAGCTCGGGCGATAATTATTCCGAGCAGACTGCCGCTCAAATTGACGAGGAGGTTCGCCGCTTGATCGCGGAGGCACACGATAAGTGCCGCGAGATCTTGCGTGCGCATTTGGACCAACTCGAGTTTGTGGCACAGTTCTTGCTTGCACATGAAACCATGGACGGTGATCAGTTCAAGGCCGCAATGGAATCTGAAGCACCTACGTTTGAAGAGCTCGAGGCGATTGCCGAAGAAAAGGCACGCCGCAGCCGTGAGGCAAACGAAGAGCGCGAACGCCGCAATCGCGAGGAGGCCGAAAGAAAGAAGGCTGAGCAAATGGCGTCGCAGCAAATGCCGAGCTTTGATTCAAACGAGCAACCCCCTGTGGATCAGGAAACGCCCAAGGATGAATAAACAAAGTAACCGCACCGAATTTTTCGGTGCGGTTTTTGTTAAATTAGACTTTATGCAACTTTTTCTTTGGACGATCATACCACGAAATTACATCGCGCGCTGATCTGTGTCGCTTTTTGATGCTACTTGTTGCTACGTGGCAAGAAATAGCCAAGGCGTTTCCCTAAAACATCATACCATCCACGTATTTTTCCATAAACACCGCGCTGGATGACAATTCAATCGTCTGCGCACATTGCGCAATGCGCTCGGCCCTAGTCAATTCTGTTTTCGACAGCAGCATCAGCGATGCTCCCTGCCCCGCGGCGTTGCCCAGCACCTTGATCTTGTCGATCAGCTCACGTGGGATCATACCGATCGCCGCGCAAGTTTGGGGATGCAGATACGAGCCAAAGCCACCTGCAAGGTAGACGGTGTCTAACTGCTCATAGGTGATCCCCGCTTCATGTAACAGCGTATCAATGCCCGCACGGATGGCCGCCTTGGCCAGCTGAACTTGGCGAATGTCCGCGCGTGTCAGCGTAAGACCGCTATCGCCAATCGCCGCATCATCCTCCATATAGCCGCTATCCTCCAAGATACCCAGCTCCAACAATGCCGCGACTGCATCGATCAGGCCTGTGCCGCACAGCCCCGTAGCAGGCAAATCGTCAATTGTTTCGCACGTCATTACACCTTCGCGCACATTCACACGGCAGACGGCGCCGGGAACGGCCAAAGAGCCGCATGAAATGCCCGCGCCCTCAAATGCAGGTCCTGCCGCCGTCGAGCAGCAAAGCAGCTTGCCGCCGTGCCATAGGGCCATCTCTCCGTTGGTACCGACATCAAGCAGCAGGGCTGTTTGATCGAGGCTCTGACACATACCGCTATCTAAAATCGCGGCCGTCATATCCGCGCCCACGTAGGCAGAAATGCAAGGCGGATAATAGCGCGTATCCTCCCACTCGCCAAAGGCACGCTTGACAATAAAGGGAGCCGCCGCCAAGGGCGAGGGATCGGTATTTGTCAGCAGGTGCAGCATGGCTGTATTGCCCACCACGACCGCCGTGTCGGGCAGATCCACGCCCGCCTCGGCGCTTAAGTCTTTGGCAAGCACTGACAGGCAGTCTTGCATCTCGCCACTCAGCTGCTCTCCGCCACCCGTCAAGGCATATCCGATGCGCGAGATAACGTCCGCACCGTGAATCTTCTGGGGGTTTTCCACGCAACGCTCGGCAATTCTCTCGCCCTTTTTCAGATCGTACAGGTAGGCGGCGACCGTCGTCGTGCCGATATCGACCGCCATACCAATGCCGTTTGCAATTCGGGGGGGATCAAGTAAAAAATCCCTTGAAAAACCCGCCAAAAGCCCTTGCAAGGACGGCTTTGTTGTGTTATAATAAAGCGTAACTTCACCTAGGGCATCGGTTAAGCAGGACAAGCGAAGCTCGCTGTCCGTGTCATGGCCTGCGCGTGTCAGCGCACGGCGCTCGGTTTCGCTCATGGGCGAAAGCTCGCCCGTCACACGAACAGTGCATTTGCCGCACGTTCCGTAACCGCCGCAAGGATGCGGCTGCGTAAGTCCCGCGTCGGCAAGCGCCTGTGACAGGCGCACGGGGGTTTTATAATCAAGGCGTGTTTCGCCGTTTTGGTGCTTGATGGTAATCGTGACGTTCATGGGTTCTCTCCCTTTCACTCCGGTTATCAAAAGTATATCAAATCCTACGTATAATTGCAAGTAAAATCAAAAAATTCACATACAAAAAACATTTATTCGGCAAATGCCGACGCCTACGGGCGGGAAAGGAAATGCATATGTCTATTTTGGAAGATATCAGCAGCCTTCTGCAGGAAGGTCGCGCAAAACAGGTCGTAGCGTTGGTTCGTCAGGCATTGGACGAGGGCATCGATCCCAAGGCCATCATGAACGACGGTCTGCTATCCGGTATGGCTGTCATTGGTGAGCAATTCAAGGCGGGCGAGGTTTACGTTCCCGAGGTGCTCATCGCCGCACGCGCCATGAATCAGGGTATGGCTGAGCTCAAGGAAGCTCTGCTCCGCGATGGCGTCGAGGCCAACGGCGTTGCCGTCGTCGGCACGGTCAAGGGCGACCTGCACGACATTGGCAAGAACCTGGTTAAGATGATGCTGGAGAGCAAGGGTCTGACGGTTCACGATCTGGGCGTTGACGTATCCGCTGAAGCCTTCGTTAATGCGGCAGAGGAGCTGAACGCTGACGTGATCTGCTGCTCCGCTCTGCTGACCACCACCATGGGCGAGATGAAGAACGTCGTGGACGAGGTTAAAGCTCGCGGCCTGAACGTTAAGGTCATGGTCGGCGGTGCTCCCGTCTCCAAGGCATTCTGCGACAGCATCGGTGCTGACTGCTATACCGACGATGCCGCATCTGCTGCTGACGCCGCGCTGGCATTCTGCCTGGAAAAGCGTGGCGCGTAATGTGCTTTCAAAAATCGCAGGGATTTGGGCTCCTTCTCATAAGGAAGTTTACCGTAGGGGCGACCATTGGTCGCCCGCAAACAACCGCAAAACCAAAACGGGCGACCAATGGTCGCCCCTACAAACAAATTTCGGCAGAGATATTGTTTTCTCTGCTGATTTTTGTTATAATATATTCAACATTGTATGGGTATGGGCTCTGCCCGGAGCCTTTGTAATACAAAGGCGAAACTGGCGAGAAAACAGAACAATAGATGTATATTACATTGGAGGTCAATAATATGAAGCAAAGCATCCTTACGTTAATAAATAATAATTTGAAGAAGTGTTTGATAATCTTATTTTTGATTT
>JAFVZV010000066.1 GCA_017507985.1 Clostridia bacterium | reverse complement strand
CTGTTAATAAGTAAGGGGCTGACGGAAAACTAACCGTCAGCCCTAAATATTTGCGGTGCAGTAGGCAAAGAAAAAAGGCTCTGAAAATTGCTTTTCAGAGCCAAAATGGTCGAAGTGACAGGACTCGAACCTGCAGCATCTAGCTCCCAAAGCTAGCGCGCTACCAATTGCGCCACACCTCGATGTGTGAAAAATATTGAATTTTACGTGGATTTTTGTAAGTGGTCAAATCTGTGGTCAGACCGCTTTTTTGTTTGGCTTTTGAAAAACAGAATGCGCAAAAAAGTCAGTATTTACAAGGGCTTTCGAGCCTTTGGAAAACCTGCGACCGAAAACCGCCTGCACGCTCCCAAAGCTAGCGTGCTACCAATTGCGCCACACCTCGAAGATGCGACCATGTATTATTATATCAGCACACGGGGGATTTGTCAAGAGATTTTATTCTTCAAATAGGAGTATTATGGATGTATGGCAGATAGAAGTGAGAGTCCTTAATTCTTGTATAATTTTTGCGCAAAGGGGTAGGCAGGGGCGAGCATATATGCTATAATGAAAATCGCTGTCATATGTGAGCGCATTTTAAGAACAAGATTGCTATGATGCGAAATAGTGAACGACGAGGGAGGATGCAATAATGGTCAAAAATAAAGGACTACTTGCCGTGTTGACTGCGTTGTTTTTGGCTATTGAGATTTTGCTCGGTGTGCTGTTGCAAATTTGCTCGGGGCGCACGGTGGCGCTGTGCTCTTTTGGCGCGGTCGTTCTGTGCTGTTTATTTTGCATTCTTCTTTTTGAGCGCTCTGCTGATTACGCGTTGATCCAAATGGCACTTGCTTGCACGGTGTGCGCCGACTATTTTTTGGTGTGGTCACAGCCGAGGGTGCAATTGCCGGCGATGATGTTCTTTCTTGTTGTGCAGTTGCTATATTTTGCCTGCCTGTATCTGACGGATGACTGTACGAGGCGCAAACGCTGGCAGATCCTTTCGCGCGGTGTACTTTCGATCGTGATTTTGGTCGTAACCGTGGCGGTACTGAACAAGAAAACGGATGCTCTTGCGCTGGTGTCTATGCTATATTATACGCATTTATTGCTGAACGTTGTCTTTGCCTTTGCCGATTTTCGCAAACATACACTGCTTTCCATTGGTCTATTGTTGTTTCTTTGCTGTGATACTGTAATTGGCCTGGATATGCTGAATGGATATCTGCCCATTGCCGAGGACCATCTGATCTACAAGCTGATTCATCCCGGCTTCGACCTTGCCTGGGCGTGCTATCTGCCATCGCAGGTTTTGATCGTACTGAGTCTGCTCTTGAAAAGCAAGCCAACAGAATAAAAGACGAGCCCTGACTGTTCGGTCAGGGCTCGGTTTGTATCAAGTGTTTTTCATAATGACTGTTTCGACGCAGTCGCCCACGTGCTCGCAGGCATCAGCGCAGGCCTCGAGGCAGTCGTAAATCTCACGCCAGGAGATGATATCCAGTACGTCGGTGCAATGATCGCGCAAGTTGTACACAGCGAGCAGATACAATCTGTCGCATTCCTCTTCAACGTGGTTGAGCTCGACGATCATATCATGCAGTTTGGTTGACTTTTTGAAGTTGATGAACTCGACCATAATGTCCTTCATAAGTGCGCAGCAGCTTTCCAGCTTGCGAGCAAATTCGATCGCGTCGGGAAGGACAGCGGTGATGCGGTTCATGTAGAAACGCTGAAGGACCTCCTCAATGTTGTCGGTTACGTCGTCGATGTTGTGGCTGATCAGATCCAGATCCTCGCGGTCAATGGGAGTGACAAAGGCCTTGGCAAGGGCGGCGGACATTTCGTGTTTTTTGCCGTCGGCCTCATGCTCGATGGCGTGCATGGTTTCCAGCATGGTGGACAGCTTGGATGCGTCGTATTCGGCCAGACATTCGACCAGATAGTGAGCGGCAGCGCGGGACTGCTCGGTTGCGGCGATGAAATTTTCAAAATAGAAACGATCTGCTTTATTTGCCATGATTTTAAAATTCCTTTCCTTTTGTCAGATGGATATCAGAAAATGAGCATGAACAGTTTGGTCATCAAAAAGCTGATAAGGCCGCAACCGGGGAAGGTCAGCACCCACGTCAGGCACATTTCCTTGACGACGCCGAAGTTGATGGCCTTGACGTTCCGCACGGCGCCGACGCCCATGATCGCGGTCGTCTTGGCGTGGGTGGTGGAAACGGGAAGGCTGAACAGCGAGCAGAGAAGCAGGGAAGACGAAGCGGCAAGGTCCGCGGAGAATCCTTGATACTTCTCGAGCTTGACCATGTCCATACCGACCGATTTGATGATCTTTTTGCCGCCGATGGCTGTGCCAAGGCCCATGAGCAAGGCGCACAGCACCATGATCCAGGGGGCTGGCTCCAATCCTTGCGGAATGGCCTTGCCCTGTGACATAAACAAACAAAGAATGATAATCCCCATGAATTTCTGACCGTCCTGCGCGCCGTGCATGAAGGCGGAGTAGGCCGCGCCCGCGATCTGGGCGTATTTGAAGATGGGCTCGGAGCGCTTGCGCTCCACGTGGAAGAACAGCTTGGTGACCAGCTTGCAAACCAGCCAGCCAAGACCAAAGCCGAGCGTGACGGAAATGACGATACCGTAGAGCACCTTGACCCATTCAGCACCGTTGACGGCGTCAAAGCTGCCGTGCAGGGCGATGGCACTGCCCGTAAGACCTGCGATGAGCGCGTGGCTCTCACTGGTGGGAATGCCGAAGACGAAGGCGAGTGTTGCCCAGGTGACGATGGCAAACATGGCGGCCGAGAGGGCGATGATAGCCTCGTCGGAGTTCTGACCGAAGTCCACCATGTTGGTGATGGTCTGAGCAACCTTGGGGCTGAGCAGCGTCATAACGTAAACACCGAGGAAATTGAACACGGCGGCCATGATGATGGCGGCACGTGCCGACATACAGCGGGTGACGACGCAGGTAGCGATGGCATTGGGCGCATCCGTCCAGCCGTTGACCAAAATGACGCCTAACGTCAAAAGGACAGACACCAGGAGCAACGGATTTGCAAGCATTTGGTTGATAAAATCTTGAATTCCCATAGGCGTTACCTCGTAGATAGCGTATGTGCGCGTATATTACTGTTATTATAGCAAACGTTGGTGGAAAAGTCAAGAATGGGGCAAAAGAAAAAGCCCGCCATGCAGGCTTTTGAAATGAAATTTACTTGCTTATGATTTGCATACCGAGCGTGTTGAGGATGTGGTTTTCCATCTCTGGGGAGTAATGGATTCTCAAATTGAATTTCTTTTTGTTGCCGGGGGAATTGATGTCAAGGATGCTGCTGTTGTTCTTTCTTCCGTCATTGAAAATATAGAACGGCTTCTGTATTCCTCTGGCTATCCCGATCATCACGAGTTCAACAAATTGCACCTCGCGGTAGTAAACGATGTTTTTCCTTCCAAAAATGCATTTGGCTTCGATGCGATCCTCGTAAACGTCGTACCATTCCAGCTCATTAAGGCTGAGTAAGAGGGCCAAAGAAAAAGGGATGAAACAAAGGGTGGCTACGAGGACGGCTGCCGTAATATCGGCTTCGCCCTGCATGAAGCCTATGAGCAAGACAACACCAAAGAGAATGAAAGTGATAAGATTAGTCACGATACACAAGATGATCTTTTGTTTCATGATTCGCTGGCGAAAAAGCATGGCGGTGTCCTCCTTATGGATTGAGTGTTTCCGTGGCGAGTTCCTGCTTTGGCGCGTTACGCTTGATATTCAATATATTCATGACCAATGCAAGAGCGCAGAGCACCAAAGAAAAGACACTGACGAGGACGGGGGCGAAGCTCTCAAAGTCAAGGAGAGTTGCCAGCGTGGCAAAGAGAAAAGCTTGACACCAAAGGGCGTCGAACACAAGGCAAGCAATGGCCAGCTTACGTCCCCTTTTTGCGATGTTAGCGGAGGAGAACACGAGAGGGAACAATGTAAATAAAGCGCCACCGATGCCGATGAGGATCAAAACGAACTTTACGGCTGTCGCGATACCGATCACGAGAAGGCCGATGATACCGGAGCCTTCCAGAGATTCGCTGCTGGTGAAATTGGTGGCAAAGCCCAGTATAGCAACCAGAAAAAAGCCTAAAAGTAAAAGGGCATAGCAAACGACAGGAATGATATGGCGCGGGGCGAGCTTGGATTTCATGGCGGTGTACCTCCTTGTCGGGTTTACTTTATGATACCATATTTTATCAGGCTTGTCAAGGTAAAGCAAAACGAAAGAATTGTCGTTTGCTTGCTTGACACGTTTTGCGGATTGTGGTAGAATAATGGTGTATTTACGGAGGCGAGAGATATGAAATTATTGAAACGATTTTTGAAATATTATAAGCCGCATATGAAGCTGTTCGTGATGGACATGCTGGCGGCGCTGGCGGTGGCCATGCTGGCCGTTGTCTATCCTATGGTGACGCGCACCATGCTCAACGACCTCATTCCCAACAAGCAATACCAGATGATCGTCTGGGCAGGTGTTGGGCTGTTGTTTATCTACATCATTCGTATGCTTCTGCAGTTTTTCATTCAGTACGAGGGACACATGATGGGTGTGCGTATGCAGGCGCAAATGCGCAGCGATATGTTTCGACACCTGGAAAAGCTGCCCTTCAGCTTTTACGACAACAACGAAACGGGTAAAATCATGTCCCGCATGACCAGTGATCTGATGGACATCAGCGAGCTGGCGCATCACGGCCCCGAAAACATTATCATTTCTTCCATCTCCGTCGTCGTTTCGTTTGTTTATCTGTTCAGCATCAACCCGTATCTGACGCTGATCGTGTTTGCCTGCGTGCCGTTTTTGCTCATCATTGCCATCTCTCTGCGTAAAAAGATGCGCACCGCTTTTAAGGAGAGCCGCCAGTCAACAGCGCAGATCAATGCAGCGCTGGAGAGCAGTATCTCGGGCATTCGCGTGACCAAGGCGTTTACTAACGCCGAAAAGGAAAGCGAAAAGTTTGAGGAGGGTAACAAGTGGTTTGTCAGCGCCCGTCAGAAGGCCTACAACGCCATGGGACGCTTCCACTCGGGTACGGCCTTCGTCACCGATATTTTCAACGTCATTGTGCTGATCGCGGGCGGTCTGTTTTTGTACGATGGACGTATTACCTTTGCCGACTATTCGACCTTTGTCGTATCGATCAACCTGTTTATCTCGCCCGTGATGACTATGATCTCCTTCATGGAGCAGTTCCAGAACGGCGTGACGGGCTTTGAGCGTTTTCTTGAGATCATGGACACGCCCATCGAGCAGGATGCCGAGGGCGCGGTCGAGGTAGGTCGCCTGGAGGGTCACATTCGCTTTGAGGACGTGACCTACGGCTACGAGGAGGGCAAGGACGTTCTTGGCAACGTCACTCTGGACATCGGCAAGGGCAAAAAGTTTGCGCTGGTCGGCCCCAGCGGCGGCGGTAAGACGACCATTTGTCATTTGATCCCCAATTTCTACAAAGTAGAATCGGGGCGCATCCTTCTGGACGGTCAGGACATTCGCTCTATCACCATGGAGTCGCTTCGCCGTAACATCGGTATTGTACAGCAGGACATTTATTTGTTCAACGCGTCCATTCGCGACAACATTCTCTACGGTCGCCTGGACGCGACGGACGAGGAGGTCATCGAGGCCGCCAAGCGTGCCAACATTCATGACTATATCATGACGCTGGAGGACGGCTACGATACCATCATCGGCGAGCGCGGTGTGAGACTGTCGGGCGGTCAGAAGCAACGCCTTTCCATCGCCCGCGTCTTTTTGAAGGATCCTGCGATTCTGATCCTCGACGAGGCGACGAGTGCGCTTGACAATACGACCGAGATTCTTATTCAAGGTGCGTTGGATGAGCTGTGCCGCGGACGTACGACGCTGGTCGTGGCGCACCGACTGTCGACGATTCGCAATGCCGACGAGATCGCCGTTATCGCAAACGGCAAGATCACCGAGCAGGGCAGCCACGACGCCTTGATCGCTCTGGACGGTACGTACGCGAAGCTCTACCGCGAACAGTTCAGAGAGTCGTGATAAAGAATGAATAGAGGACGCTGGGGAAAACTTCTTGAAAGAAGTTTTCCCCAGACCTCTTTCAAGAACTTTTAAGGAATAAATCATAGGCTCGGCCTTGCAACTTTTCCTAACTCTGTAAGGGGAGGGGAGTGCGTTGTTCTAAACAATAGCTACCGCAAGCGGCGGGGCCCTCTCCCCCATCCGCTCTACAATATTAGAATTGTTTTGACAAATTTTGCTTTCTATGTCTGCCGCTCGTGGTAGCTATGCGGCGAGAGATGAAGAAAAACATTGATGTTTTTCTCCCCTATCTTCTTTGAAGAGCGGCACGGAAGCAGTTTCCAAAGGCGGCAGCCTTTGGCTGATTTTCTTTCGCCATTTCTTTGTTCAGCGACAAAGAAATGGCACAGTAGCGAACCGCGAACGCGCGAAGCAGTGTGAGCGTCTGGCTACGCAGATCGTTAATCACACCGTTAGCCCTTCCATACCCGTCTACTACAAAAGAAAAAAGGAGCCGCTCCCAAGAGCGGCTCCTGAATTTTTTGATTAGTGAGCGATGCAACGCTCGGTGTCCTTGTCGAACAGGTGAATTCTGGAGGTGTCGAATGCAACCGGAATCTTGTCGCCTGCGCGAGAGGTGGAACGGGAAGAAACGCGAGCAGTCAGCTTCGCTTCGTCACCCACCTTGAGGTACAGGTAGATTTCGGCACCCATCAACTCGGTTACTTCGACGTCGGTGTCAACGACAGCGTCGGAGAACATAGCCAGGCTTGCGGCATCGTCGTGGATGCACTCAGGACGGATACCGGCGATGATCTCTTTGCCGATGTATTCCTTAACAGCAGGATTGCTTACCTTTTCTGCGGGCAGCTTGACCAAAACGGGCTCAACCTGAGGCTTCATGTTGACCTCGGTGACGCGGTCGAATACAAAGTAAACGTCCTCGCCCTTCTGCTCCAGACGACCGTCGATGAAGTTCATCTGAGGAGTACCGATAAAGCCGGCAACGAACTTGTTGCAAGGAGCGTCGTACAGATTCTGAGGCGTGTCAACCTGCTGAATCAGACCGTCCTTCATAACGACGATACGGGTAGCCATGGTCATAGCCTCGACCTGGTCGTGAGTAACGTATACGAACGTGGTAGCAACTCTTTGGTGCAGCTTGGTCAGCTCGGTTCTCATGGCAGCACGGAGCTTAGCGTCCAAGTTAGACAACGGCTCGTCAAGCAAGAAGACGGCAGGATTACGGACGATAGCACGACCCAGAGCAACACGCTGCTTCTGACCACCGGAAAGAGCCATCGGCTTTCTGTCAAGAAGGTGGGTAATATCGAGGACTCTCGCAGCCTCTTCAACGCGGCGCTTGATTTCCTCCTTAGGAGTCTTG
>JAFVZV010000065.1 GCA_017507985.1 Clostridia bacterium | reverse complement strand
TGGTTGTCGTCGCCACCCTGGTTACCGCCCTGGTTGTCGTCGCCACCCTGGTTACCGCCCTGGTTGTCGTCGCCACCCTGGTTACCGCCCTGGTTGTCGTCACCACCCTGGTTACCGCCTTGGTTGTCGTCACCACCCTGGTTACCGCCCTGGTTGTCGTCGCCACCCTGGTTACCGCCCTGATTGTCATCACCGCCGAGAGTCATTCCGGGGCCAACGGGAACATCGTATAACTTTTTGGCGCAGACATCGCATATACCGTTGAAATCATCATCGGTGTGTGTGGCACACGCTACATCTTGCTGTCCCGGATCGATCGTATCGCCCTTGAGTACATTCATAATTTGAATCATCACATCGGCGTTTTCGATATTCATCTGCATTTCTCGGTATTTAGAAACAATGGACGAGCGCATAGGATAATATTTAGAAAGCCATGATTCAAAAGTCGATTGAAATTTTCCGCTGAAGTAGTTCTCAAACGTCGGTGCCACAAGTTGGACGGTGTCTTCCTGCATACCGGCATCCGGCTCTTCCGGGCCGTCTATGGCCATAAGGCACATAGGAAACAAGGCCACGGCAAAGAAGGCTAGAATGACCATCAGGCGGATCAAAAAATTAACGTTCGACGGTTTTTTGCCCATCAAAATATCCTCCGTTTCTCTTTTTTTGTAAAAGAATCATAACATTCAGACAGCTTCTGCCTGCAATGGTAGCGTATTCTATCATAGACAAATAGAAAATGCAATAGCTTTTACAACTCTTTTACAACTTTTCTATGTTTTGACAAAAAAACGGAAGATGGTTTTGTGTAATGTGATGGTTTCCCTTTTTCGCAGGAAAAACATAAGAATTTACGGAGAAGAGGCCGCTGCGCCTAACCTTTTGGCGGCATCAGAAACGGTCAGATCAATACTCCCCCTCGTGCGCCTTGAGGTATTCGTACAGCGAGTCATAAATGGCATTGTGGCCAAGGCTGCCGTCGTTCGCGGCCTGTTCCCAGGACATACCGCTCGTCTTATGACCCCCGCGAATCTGCTGTTCCGTCGCCTCAAAGATCACCAGATCCTTGTCCTGCAACCAGTATTCCCATGCCTGGGGACCTTCCGTCCAGGGACTGTTGTGGTTGAAGCCGTTGTAATAGATCTGCGTCACGTTACCGACACCGTAATTACCGAGATAATGAACGATAGAGTGTGCGAACGAACCGCCCTGAACGAGCACATTGAGCTTGGGGGCGTTTTTATCATCGATTACGATATCGGGCGCATAGTAGGCATCATCCTTAATCGCATTCTCTTTGTACCTTGGATCTACTCTGTTATAGAGAATATTGAAGATATCTTGCTCGTTGTTAAAGCCGCTGGGCGCATAATTATATGAAAGGACACCACGCGCGATCAGATTGACCGCATCTTCTCCTGTGATATTTTCATACATTTTGATTAGCTTAGCCGTAGATTCAAACGAGGCCAGTGCGTTCCAGTGGATACCCGTCTTGGGGAAGGTAACCAGCAGGCCGATCTCCTTGTAATACTCGGCACTGTCCAAATAATTGATATCGCTTTCTGCCAACATAGGACGCAATCTATCAATCGGACGGACGTAGCCGGGTGCCGTAGTAATCGAATTCTTATAGTGCTCGGGAATATAGTCGGCATAGGCGCTGGCTTTGCTGGAAGTAATTACGTACAGCATGGTAATGCCGCGCTTTTCCAGCTCCTTCTGGATATATTCCAGCTTATCAACCATTTCCTGCATGCCCTTATCCGTCACCTGAGCATAGACCGAACCGGAAACGCCGAGGTACTCTTGCATATAAGCAAATTCGTACAGATATCCGGACTTACCAATGGCAATACCGCTATCTCCCTTGAAGCCGGAGGGCTCGAGGGGAACCTACATCATCTGCAAGCGGTTGATCTTAGCATAGATATTGTTCGGATCCAAATAAATATTTACGGGAGGCTTAGGCGGATCCACAGGATCGTCGCCCGGGTTGGCAGGATCTTCTCCCGGCTTGTTGGGATTCTCGGGATTCTCGGGATTCTCGGGACCATCGGAGCCTCCGGGCTCGCCCGGTTGATCCGGATTCGGTTTGATGGTAGGATCGTTATCCAGAATATCACCGTACAGATTTTCCTTGCCGCAAAGATCACAAACACCATCAAAATCGTCATCCGCATGCATCGTGCAAATTGGAACGTCCGGTCCATCGCCAAACGCATCGCCCTTGAGCACGTTCATAATCGACATAATCGGCTTGGAATTTTCGATGTCGATTTTTATGTTGCCATATTGGGAAACGATCGAAGAACGCAAGGGATAATATTTGGAAAGCCATGATTCAAATGTCGATTGGAATTTTCCGCTAAAATAGTTGCTCGGGGTCGGTGCCACGAGTTGAATGGTATCCTCTTGCATGTTGGCATCCGGCTTTTCCGGGCCGTCCAGCGCCATCAGACACATGGGAAACAGCACTACAGCGAAAAAGACGAGAATGACTGTCAGTCGGATAACAAAATTGACATTAGACGGTTTGTTATTCATCTCAATGCCCTCCGTTTCTCTTTTTTGTAAGGGGATTTTTTCATTGTGACGCAAATGATCACTATTAGTAGATTATTTTACCATATATACGTAAAAATTGCAATAGCGTTTGCACACTTTCTATGTTTCGCCAAAAAAACTTCTCTTTTTTTAGGCAATACGACGAACAAAAAAAGACGTGCTGTCCAACACAAACAGCACGCCTTTTTCTTCCTATTTATATTATGCCTGCTACAGCCTTACGACAAAAATGCACCGTTCACAAGGCACGTACGCCTTGTCATAGTACTCTTGGCGCTTGTGCAAATTGACCATAGCACTATTGTCAATTATAACAGAATGCAGATCAGACCGTTGCTTCCCTCGTTGATGATGCGTTCCAACGTTTCGGAAATACGGGTACGCGATTCGCCCGACATATGGTCGAGCTTGGCATGCAGCCCTTCATTGACCAGCTCGTAGAGCGTCTTGCCAAACAAATTGGACTGCCAAATGGTCGCAGGATCCTCTTCAAATTCGCGCATCATGTACTTGACCAGATCCTCCGACTGTTGCTCAGTGCCGACGATGGGATTGATCTCGGTTTCGATGTTGGCGCGGATCATGTGAATGGACTGTGCCGCCGCCCGTAGATGCACGCCGTAGCCGCCCGACTGCTTGACGATGCGCGGTTCTTCCAGATGCAGATCGGACACCTCGGGCATGACGATGCCATAGCCGCTTTCGTTGGCAGAACGCAACGCATCTGCAACCTTATCGTAAGCTGCTTTCATCTCGGACAGAGCGACCAACTGACGCATCAGATGCTCTTCCCCATGAATCTCAAAGCCTGTCATCTCGCTGATCACATCATAATACAGCCCGTCGTTCAGCGAAATACCGATGCGCGCACAGCCGCTCCCCAGATCCATCTGCTCAATTGCATAGCTCTTGATATACTCATTATTCTCAAGGGCATCAAACGCAGTCGCAACGTCACCTGCCTTACGGACATTCAATGCACACTTGCGAATATCCGCTTCCAATGATTGGCGAATGCGATGCTCTGCCTCCAACGCTTCCGTCCATGCAGGCAACTGTACACGGAGCTCACACACGGGAAATTCGTGCAGCACCATCTCCAAAATATGGCGGATATCCTCAGCGTTGAGATCCAGACAATTGACCAGTGCCACGGGCACCCCGTATTTGGCCTCCAACTCGTAAGCCAGATCAATCGCGCTTTGCGCCCCCGGATTCGCGGTGTTCAGAATGACCGCAAACGGCTTGCCGATGCTTTTCAGCTCACTCACGATGCGCTCCTCGGCCTCAAGGTAAGCGGCACGCGGGATCTCCCCGATGCTACCGTCCGTCGTTACCAGCATGCCGATGGTTGCATGATCATAAATCACCTTGCGCGTCCCCATCTCGGCCGCCTGCACAAAGGGCATGGGCTCTTCCTGCCAAGGAGTACGCACCATGCGAGGCCGGCCATCCTCCTCGGTGCCCAGCACGTCGGGGACGAGATAGCCCACGCAGTCCACCATGCGCACGCGGGCGCTGACACCCTCCGATAGCGCAACGTTCACCGCCTCATCGGGAATGAATTTTGGCTCGGTCGTCATAACCGTTTTACCACCTGCCGACTGTGGCAGTTCATCCCGAGCGCGGTCCTTGGCATATCCTGCCTCCATCCCCGGCAACACCAGCGCCTCCATAAAGCGTTTGATAAAGGTGGATTTTCCCGTCCGTACCGGCCCCACCACGCCGATGTAGATGTCTCCGCCTGTCCGCGCGGCGATGTCCTTATAGATCGATTGCTCCGGCGTCATAATGTTTTCTCCCTTCCCTTTGCTTGCAAGTTTGCGACGTCTTATCGCGTCTATTCAATGCAATGTATGCGCAAGGTTGGGAGATTATGCGAGCAGAAAGAAAAATGTGAAAAAAGCATCGACCTTCATCGATGCTTTCTCAATATTAGTGTTGCGAAAAAAAGGATTCAATCTGCTCTTTCGTCGCGCCAAGCGTGCCTTGGATCATGGCATCCGAGCCCCCGCCGCGTCCCGAGAGCTGTGCGTTCATCTCTTTACCAAGCGCACGCAAGGGCTTACTCCTGCTGACGCAGACGTAACGATAGCCGCTATCGGTCGCGCAGAACACGCCGCAGATACCGTCCGTCACGCGATCCGCTCCTCGGTCAGCCATGGCGCGCTGAACGTTGGCGTCCATCTCCTGCTCAAAGAACAAAAGATTTCCCTGCTCGTCGGGGATTGCCGCCGTCAGCTTGGCCTCGCTCAACTCGCGTCTTGCCGCACTCAAAGCGGCACGAGTAGCGAGCAGGTCGTCCGTCAGCTTATCGACAGCCTCGACCGCCTGCCAGGGCTTGACGCTTTGCTTACGGGTGATGGTGAGAATATCCTCGTGCTTGCTCGTATAATCCGCCAGCGACCAGCCACCGCACAGCACCCACAAGCGCATACCGCCTTTGTGGTGAATGGCAGATACGATCTTGATCAGACCGATCTCGCCCGTACGCTTGACGTGAGGCGCACAGCAGGCACAGGCATCCACGCCCTCGATGGTCACGATGCGAACATTGTCAACAAGATCCAACTTACTCCGATAAGACAGCGCTGCCAGCGTCTTGGCGTCGGGATAATCGGCATAAATGGCAGTGTTCGCCCAAACGGCACGATTCGCTGCCAACTCCAACTCGCAAAGTTGTTCTTCCGTCAGCTCGCCGTTAAAGTCCATGGTCATCTCACGGTCCCCCAGATGGAAGCCCACGTTTTCAAGCCCCCATTTGGCGTGTGCAATACCGGAAAGAATATGCTCGCCCGAATGATTTTGCATCCGAACAAAGCGCTCCTCGGCGTCCAATTGCCCCACCACGGTCATACCGACATCAAATGAAGTAGCGGTATAGTGCCAAATTCTGTCGTCTTTGATTTGCACATCGTGCACATCGACACCGTCAAGTGTCCCGCGGTCAGCATACTGTCCGCCGCCCTCGGGAAAGAAAGCGGTGCGATCCAGCTCGATAGCATAGCCACCCTGCTCTGTTTGTTCGCAAGCAATCACTCGTGCCTCAAATTCATACAACTCACTGTCGATCTCATACAGCTTTTGCGTTGCTGTCTGTGTTTTACCTATCATTGTCCTTCTGTCTCTCCGCTTCCGGTTTGGCTATCATTCTTGGCCGGCCCAATAACAATGGTATAGCCCTTGATCAGATCGTTATAGGCGATTTCCTCCAACGTCTGAAGAACGAGCAAATCGTGTTCTTCCTTGTCAAAGTATTCCTTGGCTTGTTCATACGTATACGCATCCTTGCCTGCCGCCACCATAATTTCGTTGAGTCGTTTAAAATTGGTTTCGGTATACAGCTCCAATGCACGCTGATATTGCTCTTCCGTGTATTCGTATCCCTCGGCAGCAAAAACAGCATAGTAGACCATATCTTCCTTGACAATCTCGCAGCAGGAATTGAACAGATTATCTATGGTAGTGCCAACATAATACATTAAAAAGATATCGAGTGATATGCCGGCCGAGGTAGCATAATAGTTATACCCTTCATAGTAATAGCTGTAATAGTACATAACCGCGTCCTCAGGATATTTTTTGGCCGCGGCATTATTGGCAATCTTAGCCCAGAATGCCATGCGAACAGCAGCATCGTATGCCTCTTGCCCCAACTCAGCCTTGAGATTATCCTTGAAAGCCTGCGCAGTCGTAAATTCGCCCTCGGTATAGTCAGCGACAAAATCATCCGTCAGCTTTGGATCGCCTACAATGTAATGAACGGTAAAGGTAAAGACGACGTCCTGACCTGCCAGGTCTTTCGCATGATAGTCATCCGGGAATTTCATGGGCACATCAGTTGCCACACCGGGCGTCACGCCCACCAAGCCCTCGATAAAGCCGGGGATATAGCCGTTTTCTTTTTTTACAGCGATGGTCTGATTGGTCGCAGTACCGCCTTCAAAGGCAACACCGTCCTTTTTACCAACATAATCGACAACGACAGTATCGTCCCAAGCAACCACGCGATCCGTGATCTTGGCATCGGGATGATGCTCGGACAAAATGCTGTTGATCTTCTTTTCAAGCATCTCATCGGTAATGGTAATCTCTTCTTCGGGGATATTCAGCGTCAGATTTTTATAGCGCCCCAGCGTGATATAATCCGTGATGGTCAGATCAGCGTATTTTGTCAGCTGATAATCCTTTTTGGGGTCGTAATCCTTGGCATTGAACACACCGTCCGTTGCAGGGTCAGATTCTTGTTCGGAATCTGTTGTTCCCTGTCCGGGATTCGTTGTGCCCTGATTTTGCTCGGGGTCTGTTGTACCTTGATCTTGCCCGGGCTTATCTTGCGTATCACAAGCGAACAGGCACAGCGTCATAACAAGCGCCAATATAAACGCAAGCAGTCGCGTCATCATGTGTTTCATGATTGTTTTTCCTTTCAAATCGACATCGTTTATTCAGATAAGGAAAAAGACTCGTCGCATCATCACTGATGTCCCGAGTCCTTTCCTTGAACGCAAAGCGAAGCAAAACTCATGCCTCTTCCTTGACGTTCAGAACCTTCTTACCGTTGTAGTAGCCGCAAACCTTGCAAACGCAGTGGGGACGGATGGTCTCACCGCATGCCGGGTTGGAGCACTTTACCATACCGGGCAGGGTCAGCTTGCTGTTGTTGGAGCGACGCTTATCTCTGCGAGCGCTCGATACCTTTTTCTTTGGTACTGCCATTGACGTACACCTCCTTAAATTTCGTGAGTAAAACTCACTTCACTGTATATTTTTATTATTCATTTTCTTCGTTGTTCAGCAATGTTGCGAGAACCGCAAGTCTGGGATCGATCTCCTTTTTGGGGCAATTGCAATCTCCTTCGCGACGGGGCTTGCCACATTTGGGGCAAAGGCCGGGGCAATCCTGCTCGCAAAGCAGTCTCATGGGAAAACCAAGGATCAATGCTTCACGCAGTTCCTCGTCCAAATCGAGCTTGCCATCCTCAATGATGACATACTCGTCTACGTTGTCCTCAAGCTGCTCGTCCGTCAAGGTGTCCTCGTCTGCCACCGTTCTCTCAAACGAAAGACAAAAGGTATCCTCAACCGGTGCTAAGCACCTGGCACACTCACCTTTGTAATTGAGCTTGGCCTCGAGCGTCAAGCGCATATAGCCCGCCTCATTGGTAATCTCACCAAGTACGTGAGCGTCACCATCAAAGGAAACACCGCTGACAGGCTCGGGAGATAACATATAATCCACAGAAATACGAGAGACTTCACCGCGCAACATCGGGCGCATATCCAGCGTCATTTGCGCTCACCTCCACTGTTTTTCGGGACTTTTTTTGCCGCGCTTTTGCTAAACACAAAATGCGACGCTATATATTATAACGGATAATCTTCAAAAAGTCAAGTCTTTTTTGAAGTTTGAGCAAAATTCTTTTTGATTTTTATCGCTTTTTCGTTTCAATTACCTTCAAAAAGGAATTTGACCGCCCGAGCGTTGACAAAACGGAAGATTTCTTGTATAATGAAACCAATATTTCAGAAAAAGAGGACTGACATGAACACGCACAAAAACGAGGCAAAGGCACTATTTGAATCGGGCGCTCAATGCGCGCAGGCGGCTTTTGGCGCGTTGCGCGATATCACAGGTCTATCTCTTGACGATGCGTTGGCGCTATCCGCCTCGTTTGGTGGCGGCATCGGACGTATGCGCGAGGTGTGCGGTGCTCTCTCGGGCGTGCTAATGGCTGTCGGGATGCATTTTGGGCGCTACCCTCTGGGTGACGAAACCACAAGCGCAAACAAAGACTGTCACTACCGTCTGACACAATACGCAAGCGCACAGTTCAAGCAAAAGGTCGGCTCGATCTTCTGCTACAAGCTACTGGATCTCCCCCACGCGGCGCAAGTGCCCGTCAGCCAACCCCGAACCAAGGATTTTTATCAAAGCCGTCCCTGCCTTGGCATTATTTTAGCCGCCGTTGAGGTGTTCGACGAGCTGCTTACCGCCGAGCACAACGGTACGCTGGAGGATCTGATCTCCAAGGAAAATGCCGCCGAGGTAACAGCGTATTTGAATCAAGTTTTTTGATTTTTATTGATTGAGAAAGGAGCCCTACATGAAGTCTGTTGGTATCATATGCGAATACAATCCCTTCCATGCGGGGCACGCCCGGCAACTGTCGGCCGCACGGCGGGACAGCAGTGCAGACGTTGTGATCGCCGTTATGAGCGAGCACGCAACACAGCGAGGCGAATTGGCCACCGCAGACGGCTATGTGCGTGCCGAGGGCGCCGTGCGATGCGGCGCGGATATCGTGGTCGGGCTTCCCTTTCCCTACTCCTGCGCTCCTGCCGAGTTTTTCGCCCATGCAGGTGTGCGCATTTTGAGCGCGATGGGTGTTGATGCGCTGCATTTCGGTAGTGAGTGTGGCGAGATTGAGCCCCTCAAGGCAGCCGCCGAACGTCTGTACTCGCCCGCATTTTTAGAACAATTGACTTCCTATCAGGCCGCTCATCCTGAGCGTGGCATCATGGATTGTCGCGCGGTGGTCTACGAACAGCTCTATCACACTCCTCTGCCCGGCGGCTCTAATGATCTGCTGGCCATGGCCTATCTCGCTGCGTTAGATACAACACAAAGCTCTATGCGCCCCTTGACCATCAAGCGGCTGGGGCAGGCCTACAATGACACGACTGCTCCCGGTGCCATATCATATCCCAGTGCCTCTGCTCTGCGTACGCTGTGGCAAGCAGGCAGTCTGGAGGAGTTACGCCGATTTCTTCCCTCACCCGTGTTGGATTGTTTGGAAAAAGCACAGGCAAAGGGGCTTGCTCCCCTCAATATCAACCATGTCGCCTCTGCCATTTTGACCTTTTATCGCACGGTCAATGCAAGTGAATTGTCGCTTTGTGCCGGCATGGAGGGGGGACTCGCATCTCGTTTGATCGAAGCCGCCAAAGAGGCAACGGCGCTGCCCGAGCTGTTCTCACTTGCCGCAACCAAGCGTTACACAACTGCCCGTATTCGTCGGGCACTGCTCTACGGACTGTGCTCCGTTTATCCCGAGGACTTGCGCACGCCCCCTGCCTACGTTCGCCTGCTAGCGGCAAGCAAAACGGGCTGTGCTTATCTTTCCTCCATTCGAAAAACCTGTACACTTCCCATTCTTACCAAGCCAGCCGACCTCCTCTCCTCGCCCACCGCGCTTCGTCAGCGCACCATGGAGGAACGCTTGGAAGCGTTGGTCACATTGGCCTATCCCTGTCCTCAGCCCATGTCTTATCTCATCAAGCAGCATCCAACCATCGAAAAATGATACCCATTTTGCAAAATAAGCCCACCGCCCCTTGACTTTTCTCTCAAGGTGTGGTAGACTAATACGGTATATATAAGATTGTATCAGCCGCACCGCGGCGAAAGGAGTATAGAATGGCAAACGAAGAATTGAATTTGGTTAATGGAAAATATCTGACATATCGTGGCAAGCCGCTGGTTCGCGAGGGCGACACCATCTGCTACGGTGACATGAACGAAAAGTGCATTCTGATCCTTGAGATCATCTCCTACAAGGAAATCGAGGGCAAGAAGCTCCCCGACAAGATCATGATCCAGGTCATCGACTCCAAGGATCCCAACAAGATCATCCGTCAGGGCTCCTACAGCGGCCTGCACGACGCCTTCACCATGGGCGAGATCTGGTTGGATCAGGCGCTTCAGCAATAAGAAGACGAAGAACGAGGGGGAGAACTTCTTGAAAGAAGTTTTCCCCCTCGACCCCCTTTTAAGAACTTTATAGGGAGAATATCAGGGCAAAATGGGAGTGTTTGCACGTTTGTCCATAGTTACTACCGCAAGCTCGCAGGTCCCTGCCCACTCGCTCCATGAAAGTAGATAGTTAAGAAAAAAAGCGGCATGAAAGGCTGGTTCTCATAAGGATGTTACCATTCTCCTTGTAGGGACCGGCGTCCTCGACGGTCCAAAAAAGCATATTTGCATCGCAGAAGACAAAGATTAACCCCGACAGATTTTAATGTCTGTCGGGGTTTTACAATTAGAATATTATTCGGTTGGATTTTCACAATAATATGTGTATAGGATATATTTAGTCCATTTGTTTGCTTCTATTTCCAAACTTCTGTCTGTTC
>JAFVZV010000064.1 GCA_017507985.1 Clostridia bacterium | reverse complement strand
TTGACGTACGCCATTTCATACGTGCAAAGACGAATGACGGCGCGGGAGACACGGGTCAGGCGGGAGACCTTCCAGCCGTTGGAGTGACGCTCGATGGTGGCGTCGATCTCGTCCAGCTTTTCGCAAACGCCGAAAAAGGCGTCCTTGATATAAGCTCCCTCGGGCTCGCCGTTCTGCTCGCACCAGGTCGCATAGACCTCTTCGGGGGTCTCGTCTCTTCTGAAATCACTTTCAAAAAGCAGTCCAAACACTGCCTCTCTTTGCATTTTTCTACTCATTTGTGCCATAGCTGTTTCCTTTCGCACGAATTTGGGCATATATAGTCATTATATAATATTTTATTATACACAATACCGCGCAAAAAGTCAACACAAAAATGCATAAATGTTTGCATAAAGTGAATATTTCCGTATAGTTTTAAGGTTTCGTAAAAATTTCGCACGCGGGCTTGCATTTTTCGTGCGAATATGGTAAAGTATATATATCTGTACTATGAAAGGTTCTCACGCATGAAATTCAAGTCCTTGATCAAAGCTTTTTTGATACATACCTGTATTTATACAACCGTGGCGTTCGGGGCATCCATGATCTTCATTGCCGCATGCGGCATGACCTCGTTTGCCATTCCCACGTATTTTCTCGTGCTTGCCTTCTGCGCGTTCTTTGCAATGGCCAACGCCTTTTTTGCTCACTCGGGTCTTTCGATCTGGTGGCGTTCGATCCTGCACGCCATCCTGACGCTGAGCGGCTTTTACTTATGCATCTATTCCAGATATGCGGACATCGGCATGAATCGTGACGCGCTGTTGCTCTTCTCTGTGCTGATGACGCTTTTGTACGGTGCTTGCATGGGTACGTTCTTAGCCATCCGCCACGCGCGCCTGCGCAAAAAGGAGCAAAAGGCTTATCAAAGCGTTTTCGGTAACAACAACGATCAGAAACGGAGATAATTCCCGATATGAATAAAGATTCGATCCTCAGAATACTGCTGATCATCATCGTCATTCTTTTGATGATCAATATCCTCCTGCTCTCGGCATGGGGTGTGATCACGATTGTGCTTGGCAACAGCGATTCCGCTCCATCCCTCCCTGCGGGCAGACCGAGCGAGACACAAAAGGAAACCGATGATCTGCCGGTCAGCGGCAATCCCGACTCCTCTGCTCTGCTCGGGGAGAGCGCAGATATGGGCCAGGGCTATATTGACAGCATGATCTTTCTTGGCGACTCGACCACCTATCACCTCAAAAGCCGCGGCGTGCTGAGTGACGGCAAGGACACCAAGCAGGTCTGGTCGGGCTCCGACGTGGACGAGAGCGGCAAGGTCATTCCCGCAGGCACGCTGACGCTGGACGGCAGAATTACCTCGGCGCATATCTACTACCCGAGAACGGGTGAATCACTGACCGTCGCGCAGGCACTGGAAAAGGAAAAGCCCGAGTATCTGGTCATTACGCTGGGTGTCAACGGCATTTCTTACGTTAACCTTGACGACTCCAAGTCGGTCAACAATTTCATCAGCTGCTACAAGGCACTGGTCAACGCTGCCCGCAAGGCAAGTCCCGATACCAAGATCATCCTGCAATCCATCTTCCCCGTCACCGAAGCTTACAGCCAAAACGGCAACGGCATCACCAATGAGAAAATTGATGCCG
>JAFVZV010000063.1 GCA_017507985.1 Clostridia bacterium | reverse complement strand
GCGCAGAACATCGTTCCGAACAGCACTGGTGCTGCTAAGGCTATCGGTCTGGTCATTCCGGAGCTCAACGGCAAGCTGATCGGCGCTGCGCAGCGCGTTCCGGTCCCGACTGGCTCCACCACCATCCTCATCGCTGTTGTTAAGGGTCAGGACATCACCGTTGACAGCGTAAACGCTGCTATGAAGGCTCAGGCTTCCGCTTCCTTCGGCTACAACGAGGATCAGATCGTTTCTTCCGATATCATCGGTATCTCCTACGGTTCTCTGTTCGACTCCACTCAGACCATGGTTGCTAAGATCAGCGACGATACCTACCAGGTTCAGGTCGTTTCTTGGTACGACAACGAGAACTCCTACACCAGCCAGATGGTACGAACCATCAAGTATTTCGCAGAATTGGCATAATTTTGCACTTGGTGCCGCACCATCAAGTACTTCGCTGAGCTGGCGTAAGTTATAAACGAATCAATTTCTTGAGGGGAACTTCTTAAAAGAAGTTCCCCTCAAACTCCCTTTAAGAATTTTGAAAGAAAAGAAAAAAGCGAATGGGAAAGAGCTTCCTCATTCCAAAGAATTGCTGCCGCAAGCGGCGGGGCCCTTCCCTTCCGCTCCACAACCATTGTGGAGTGAGATGAATGGGCGTCACGCATTTGCGGCAGCTTTATTTATTTCAATTTCTCGATCAATCGTCCGATTTCCGCGCACGTGGTGAGCATCAGATCGTGGCGGTTGTATTCGACCTCCCACACGTAGGCGTTACAGGCAAAGCGGATCATGCGATAGATCAGGCGACGACAAATGGATGCCTCGTCCGTCGCAAGTGGGCGTCCGTAGCCCCGCCACAGCTCGTCACAGTACATCCACTCCATGTAAGCAAAATCAAACTCGCTATCGCCCCACATGGCGCGGTCCGCGTCAATGAAGGCCGCAAACGCAGGCCTATCCTTATGAATGAGGAGATTGTTGGGGCCAAGATCGGCATGGATCAGCCTCGGCTCTTTGATGGCATCAAGAATAGGCGTGTGCCTTTCCAGTATATCGCGCATCGCGCTGCATTCCTGCGCATTAAAAATATCGTATGGTTCACAATACTCAAGGATCTGATCCAGTTCTGCTTTGAGAAATGCACTCCAAAGAGTATGTCCTCTGCCCTCTGCCACATCGTACACATGCCCAAATGCCTTACCACAGATGGTGTGCATTTTCGCAATATTCTCGCCCAGTTCACGGTAAAGGCACGCGACCTCGGTAGGCTCATAGGAATAGTCTGCACGGTTTAGTTTATACGTGACGCTTGGCTGATAGCGGACAACCATGAAGTCGCGATCAATCAGCGTTTTGCTCGTATCGACAGCAAGCAACTCGGAGCACGGCACGCCATGTTCGGAGAGAATGCGGTAGACAATAGCCTCCGCGGTCATCATATCTTTCTCAAAATGAAGTAGCAGATGACGGTTGATCGGTCCGACACGCAAAATCACGTCGCCGCAATCGGCTGCCTTAACAAAATATGTCGTATTGAACAATCCGCCCGAAAGCAATTCATAGCCCACAACGTCAGTGTGGAGCACTTTCTTGATAATGCTTCGTATCTGCTCGTCCGTCACGATCGCGAACAGCGAAGAGTTGATATTCATACCATGCCTCCCTTTGCTTCGTTGAGATTATTTTACCACACTAAGTAGGGTTTGGCAAGAAAAAACGGCAAAAAAGCTGTAGGAGCCCGCTTTCTTTCAGCAAAGTCCTTGAAAGGGGCATGGGGGAAACTTCTTTCAAGAAGTTTCCCCCATGCGTCCTCTTTTACTTATTAATCTCCGTCTTATACGTCAATTCATCAAATCTCGTCACGCCCATTTCGCGCAGACGTGCCTTGCTACGAGCGCGATGCTCCTCCGTGTTGAAGCTTGGAATGAGAGGCACGCGCACCAGCACCCGTTCTGTACCAACGATCTCGATCAATCGTTGCAAATTGTCTAATACCTGCGCGTTTTCCCGTGTTGTATACCGTTTGTAGATATCGGGATCGGTGTCCTTGATGTCCACGATGTAGCCATCGATGATATCCGTTGTTGCCTGCACAAGCGACCACGGCACGTTCAGCGAGGTTTCGACGTACAAGCGCCATTCCCCGCCGCAGATCTTGCGAAACTCGTGCATAAACGGTACTTGAAGAAGCGGCTCGCCACCGCCGAACGTCACGCCGCCCCCCGTCGCCAAAAAGTACAGATTGTCCAGCTTGACCTTGTCGTACAGTTGCATCGGCGTCAGCTCCTCGCATTTCGTTCCCTCGCGCAAGGAGTGAGGATTGAGACAGTACCGACAGCGCAAGGGACAGCCCCAAAAAGCGGCCAGCGTCGTCACGCCCTCACCGTCGGTCGTTAAGCAATGACGGCGAAAGCCAATAAATTTTACTGCGTTTTCCATAGGTTGACTCGTCATCCGGGAATATCGCCCATGAGCTCATCTTCGGGCGGCAACGGGGCGCCGCCGAGCTCCATGTCATCATCTTCGTCTTCGGGCGGAAGATTAGGATCACCACCAAGCTCCCCTTCGTCGATATTGTCATTTTCGGGCGGTGCGATCTCACCATCCCATATATCCTCGGGCGGCATCTCTCCGGCGGGCTGATCATATCCTTCGGGGGGCAATGGCTCGCCTCCCGTAGGGCGAAAACCGTCAAACAGTTCATCGCACCCAACCGTGCTCGTCGTCAGCGCGACGGCCAAGCCCGCGACCGCGATGGTGCGTCCCAGCTTTTGCCGCTTTTCCAGCTCGCGCTCCAGATATCGTACCTCGGCCTCGCACTTGGGGCAAGTGCCAAGGCAATCGCCCTGATGCTTACATTCGGACGTGACAAATTCAATATCGTTGTTCTGTGCGATCTGTCGGCGGATCTCTTTTAAGATCTTACAGCGCTTTTTGCCTTTCATTCTATACCTCCCGTTTCCGTAGGATCAATCGCAAGATCCACGATTTTTCCCTCTTGATCAAAAAATACACGAAACTCTGCCCGGACCTTACCGGTCATCCAATCCATAGCTTGATACACATCGCAATCTTCGGCGCTTTGCTTTATATACTTTGCAAATCCAATTTTTCTTAGCAAATCGCGGGGAATATTCGATTTCGTCAAGGCATCCAACGCCGGCTCTTTCCCCTTTTCCAAGAGCTTGGTCACGTTAGAAACGTGAGCGTCTCCCAGCAAAACATCGGCGATCTTTTGATTTTCATCTTCCACCAAAAGCAACAGCTTTTCCTGTCCCTCGTCTACCCATTCAAGCAAGAGTCCCGCACTCGAATAGCTAACGTTGACACCGATATATTTCCACATATCCATAAAGACATCGGTATCATAAGGACAGCCTACCAGCTGCTCACGCGCCCAATCCTCACCCTTTTGCGCGATCTCACGCAAGCCGGGAACGATCGCCTCACCGAAGTCAACGTCCGTAATGATAGAACGCTTGTCATAATGCACGTGAATGCTCACATCAAAGCCATCCTCGGTATAAACAAATACCGTGTGACCGTCGTCCAAATGCGCGCTATAATTCCACCATTCATCCGGAATATCCTCTAGCGATTTTCCAGCGCACAGTAAATTTCTTGCCCATTCTTCCCCGCGCCGGACAACTGTGTAAAGGTCGGGAATCTTTCCCTCCTCTTCCTCGATCAACTCGTATTTGAGCAATCTGTTATCCTCCGCGCCGTAAAACAAAGTAATCATTACCAGTTTCTCTGTTTCACCAATTGTCAATTCATAAATTTCCGAATGCTGCTCCGGCATAAAGCGCACTCGCGCGTCGCCCCACTCCGCAAAAATATCTTCCTGCGTCACTTCAAGAAACACCATCTGCGACAGTAAGGTACGAACATAATATTCACTTAACAGCAACGATGGTAGCTCCTGCTGGGACGGAACGCCTTGCAACGCGTAAATTTGCTCTGCCACCAAATCCATTGGAGCACCGCCAAGTTGTTCTTCCTCTCGTGTCAGCGGCGCGCCTCCCGTTACCTTCTCCCCAAAGAACAGCTCGTCGCACCCAACCGTGCTCGTCGTCAGCGCGACGGCCAAGCCCGCGACCGCGATGGTGCGTCCCAGCTTTTGCCGCTTTTCCAGCTCGCGCTCCAGATATCGTACCTCGGCCTCGCACTTGGGGCAAGTACCAAGGCAATCGCCCTGATGCTTACATTCGGACGTGACAAATTCAATATCGTTGTTCTGTGCGATCTGTTTGCGGATCTCCTTTAATATCTTACAGCGTTTTTTTCCTTTAAACATAGACGTCCCCTTTCAGTAAATGAAACACTTGTTTGCTTCTGCTATATAAGACGACAAAAAATCGAAAATCTTCCCTTCTTTTTGAAAATTTCTTCGTTTTTCCTGCCACTTGACAAACATTTTGGCATATGGTATGATGTAGTATCGAAATTTAAGGAGCGATGACCATGAAACTGTACCTGTTGCAAGAGGTTTTTACCTTCGGAGAACGGTTTACCGTCTATGATGAAAACGAAACTGCCTGCTTTTACATCGAAGGCGAGGTATTTTCCTTTGGTAAAAAGTTACATCTGTACAATGCCCGCGAGCAAGAGATCGCACTCATCCATCAAGAAGTCTTCAGCTTTCCGCCGACGTACCACGTCATGCGCGACGGCAAAGACGTAGCCGCCATTGTCAAGGAATTCTCCTTTTTCCATCAGTCCTACAGCGTCGAGGGGCCAAATTGGCAGGTGGAGGGCGATTTTTCCAATCATGAGTATACCATCACAAAGGATGGCCGTCTCGTTGCCACCGTCAGCCGCGAATGGTTTTCGCTGGGCGACTCCTATGTGATCGACGTTGTCGAGGGAAACGACGGCGTGATCGTATTGGCCACCGCACTGGTCATCGACACGATCTTATCTGACTAATGGTTTACCTAACATAGCAAGGCGACTTCTCTTTGCACTTCGTTTTGGAATAATTGCTTGTTATGCAATAAGATATAGTTTGAAACCACACAAATTGCCATCAATTTGTTGTCAACTGTGCATACCCTTGGGTCCCCTTGCTTTTATTTTTCACTCAACTGCAGATAAATCTCCCTTGCCGCTTTGTCGATGCGAGCGATCTCCTCATCCGTCGCACTACACAGCCGTTTGACACTTGGCTTGCCCCAAATATCAAATATACGTGGGCCGATCCACGTACGATATTCACTCTTTTCAAAGACACCGCGCAAAATGCTCAAAGCTGCCACACGCGGCTTCATGAAAATGATCTTCATGGGATGCTTGATCAAAGCGAAAATCAGCGGCGGATAGTGAGACGTAATATTGGTAAAGGTGATGCCCGGATGGGCAATTGCAAGGCAGGCCGCCTGCTCATCGCGGAACAACTCATGCAACGCGTACATCAAATATCGCTTGGCATTACCATACACCAAGCTTGCTTTTTTACGCGTGGAAAAATCCACATCATCCGCGTCACTTTGGGAGTAGTTGTGCGCAATACTGCCCACCGCAACAACACGCCCGCCCCGCGCTCGCAAATACGGCAACAAGCGGCAAGTCATGTAATATGGTGAAACAAAATTGATTTGAAAAACAACGTCATATCCCGTATCGCACACGTACCGCGGAATGCTGTACGCTCCCGCGTTGTGGATCAGCACGTCAAAGTCGCGCTTCTCCAAGGCATCGCACGCCGCGCGTACTGAACTCATATTGGAAAGATCCAACGGGACTTGCGCAATCCTTGCATACGGATATTCCTGTATCAGTGCCGCTTTGAGAGCATCTGACTTTTCCTTGTTTCTGTCGAGCAGGATCAGAGCCGCCCCCAACGAAAGCAGCCGTCGGCACAACTCGCATCCAAGTCCCCCTGTCGCGCCTGTAAGGGCTATCGTTTGCCCCAAAAGATCACTTGTATTTTGCTTTAACCACTTGTTTACGTTCATCTCTTTTTCCTTTTTGTTGATATACCAAGCGGCGACTGCCAAGAAAAGCAGCCGCCGCTTCGTTGTCTATGTAGGTTATCGGATTCTGATGACCGTTCCACCCGTCAGCTCAATCATTTTGATTGCCTGAATAGAGAAGCTATGTGCTTTCACCGTCAACGGCTTCGTCAACTCGCCATCTGCTAAAATTTTAACTCTCTTGATCTTATTTGGCATCAAGCCCTTTTGCTTGAGCGCATCCAACGTAATATGCTCATGAGCTTCAAACGCTACATCAATATCTCCAATGTTGATAAACCCGCGCTTACCCTCCGTCTTAGGACCATCCTCAGCCTTGGGAAGGACAACGGCATTGTCATCATCGTCATCGCTTTCGTCCTCATCTTCTTCAATAACGAACGCCAACGCCACCTCGTCACTCAGCATCTCATCTGCCTCAATGGCATTGATGTGATCCACAAACTCGGGCAAATGAGGCTCTTCTGCAGGCTCCTCTTGCTCAGGCTCGGGCTCGGGCATAGGAACAGGAGCAGGCTCCTCCTCTTTTTCAGGCTCTTCCACCTTTTTCTTGCCGCTGAAGCAGCCGGAAAACACCTCCACGGCAAACACGATCACCGCAATCGCGGCTATCACCTCAATGATAGCAACAATAATCGAAACAATATCCATGAAAATTCCTCCTTCAAAAGATCTTATATCAATCGATGCCATCCACCATCTTATTTGGCACACAAAGGCTGTGGCTTGTCGCAGATGTCATCGAATAATCATCTCCTTATAGTAATTATATCATAAACATTGCGTCTTGGCAATAGTTTTTTTGAAACTTTTGTACATATTTTTTTCAAAAAAGAAGGTGTCTCCCAAAGGGAGACACCCAAAAGTCGATCAGTCAACCGTAACCGTTCCATCCTCGGATACGGTAATGGTCATACCATCCTTAACATAGTTCAAAAATTCTTCTCCCAAGCAATCTACGACAGGCATGCTGACGTCGTCCAGCCATACGTCCGCCAAAATCGCGCCGGCAGCCGCCAGCGAGTCGATGTGCTCAGAAAACAGCATACAAGCAGGCTGCCGTTTCATGGCGCAGGCACAGTACAATACCAAACCGCCCGTGGTCGATCCAATGGTCATGGGCAGGCAAAGGGCCTTGCCTAACATCTGCTTGCCGTACAGATCAGCGTTGTTCTGGTCACCGCAGGTCGCTTTTTTATCGCCGAACTGCAGTGCCTTTTGAAACGAAGCCAGCGTATTCAAACCACCATGGGACACCAAGGCGGGTGCTGTCACATTACCGGGAGATACGACACGTCCTTTAAATGTTTTCATGCGTTGGCACCTCCTTTGGTAATTTGAGCAAGAATTTCATCGTCGGTATAGTAGCGCGCCGTCGTGTAGGTGCGTAGCTTGTTAGACGAGGTAATAACAGGCATCTTGCCGCAAAGCGGATTGTTCATATACATCAAAGGGCAAATATACGAGGTGATAACACCCGTTGCCTTGAGTCTTGCCGCGTAAGACGTCTTCTCAAATTCCTTGAGTACGGCGGGCGAAGCGGTAAAGACGGTGGGAATGACAACTTTGTCGTTTCCTGCTTCCTTGAGCGAGGCTTCAACCTTGTCTGTCCAGCTCTTGAGCTGCTCCAGGCTCATGTGAGGACATCCCATAAAGCACAGCTTTGGCTTGGCTTCAGGGTTCTTCCAAATAACGGGATAGTTTTTATACACACGTTCTAGCTCGGCATCATCGATAACGTATACCTGTGCGCCATCGGCAAGCAGTGCTCTGCCCTGCTCCTTGGCTTCGGGAGTCAGATTTTCTATATGATACAAGCCGACCGCACCATTAGACGCAGTCGCCGCACCGAAATCCTTTAAGTACGTACAAGCGGCATCGTCCAATTCACTGCCCAACCATGCATCCAGCCCTTCGATATAAGGAACTGCCTCCATGACCTTCATACCGATCGCCGAGCCCAGAAGCTGTGCCTCGGGCTTTTTGGTCGTTTTGATCTTGACCAGCCAAGTAGCCTTGCGCCCCTCGTCGGTCAAAAGACCAAAATATGGAACGTAACCTGCGATCGACCCCATCAGGTCGATGATGCCCGAGTTGCGGTTGCAACGCGCACCCAACACCGAGTTGGCGTAAACAACAGCCGAGGACTCAGCCCAGGACAGCACGTCGCCCTTGCCCGGTTTGTTACCGACCTCATCCATATAGCAGGTGCAGGTGAAGGCATCTTTATCCATCAGACCCAGCTTTCCAAGCTGTCCTTCATAAAAGTCCTGCGTCGCATACATGATCTTGTTGAAAATCAAATTCTGCAGGAAGTTCGCGGGAACATTCTTGTCGACGGGTCTGGGGTCGACTGAAAATTGTTGGCTCGACACTACGCCCGCATCAATAAGTTGTTGCATCAGATCAAAGACGGGCGTCATCATTTTCAAGCCAAACGAGGTAACGAGGTGATTGTATTTGGAGGTGACAGGCACCATTTTCTCGGCACCGAACGCATCACCGTACATAACAAGCGTTTTCATGACCTTGGCAAGGACTTCGCCCTGCGCGCCGTCCAGCATCGCCTGTTGTTCTTGTGTAAGAATCATAGCAATTTATCCTTTCTTTAACAGATCAAATCTTCATGCAGACATCCCACGCGCCCCAAATCACGGTGCGCAGGTTGCCAACGTTAGCCGCATCACCAATGACGTGAACCTTGCCGCTTTTCTTGGCAACGGGAGCGGGCAAATAGCCTACGGACAAAACGACCGAATCAGCAGCGATCATTTCGGTGCTACCATCCTTATGCTTGACAACAACACCTGCGTCGGTGATTTCGGATACCGAGGCCTCCAAATGTACCGGCACCTTGTTCGCCCTGAAGAAATCACGCAAGTAAGAGGTGTTTGCCAAGCAGATGCCGGGAGTGGTAATCAGGTCGTCCTGCATCTCGACCACGGTGGGCTTCTTGCCCTTCAGGTACAGATCATACGCGATCTCACAGCCGGTCAGACCGCCGCCGATGACAACGACATTGTCGCCAACCTCTTTATTGCCAAGCAGATAGTCGATGGCCTCGATCGCACCTGCCGATCCGGGGATGGGCAGCTTTCTGGCCTTGGCACCTGTTGCGACGATGATCTCGTCGGCATCCAGCGTCTTGACGTCATTGACCTCGGTGTTGAACATAACGGTAATGTTCGCCTGACGAGCGATCTCGCGCTCGTACCAAGCGATCAGCAGCTTATCCTTCTCTTTGAACTCAGGAGCTGCCGCCGCGATGAACACACCGCCCAATTTGTCGGTCTTTTCGTACAACGTGACGGTGTGACCGCGCTTGGCACACACGATAGCGGCTTCCATGCCGCCGATACCGCCGCCGATGACAGCGATCTTCTTTTGCTTCTTGGCAGGCTCAAGATGATACTTTTTGGACTGCATCGTCTCGGGGTTCAGCGCGCAACGAGCAAGACCCATCGTATCGGTCAGATCCTGCGTGTTGTAGTGACCCTTGGAGGAGGAGAAGTTAAAGCAACCGCTGTGACAGCAGATGCAGGGCTTGATGTCCTCGGTGCGATCCTCGATCATCTTGGTGATCCACTCGGGATCCGTCAGGAACTGACGAGCTACGCCCATAGCATCGATGCGCCCTTCGGCGATTGCCTGCGCACCCACATCGGGCTCCATGCGACCTGCACAAACGACGGGAATATCAACAAACTGCTTGATATGAGCCACGTCCTCTAGGTTGCAGTTCTGGGGCATATACATGGGCGGATGTGCCCAGTACCATGAGTCGTAGGTACCATTGTCGGCGTTGAGCATATCGTAGCCGGCGTCCTGCAGATACTTTGCCGCCTTCTCCGATTCCTCCATGCCGCGACCAACCTCGATGTAGTCTTCGCCCGGCACCGCACCCTCGGCAAAGCCCTTGAGCTTGGACTCGACGGAATAGCGAAGCGACACGGGGAAATCCTCGCCGCAGGCCTCTTTGATGGCCTTGACGACGTCGGTAGCAAAGCGATAGCGGTTTTCAAAGCTGCCGCCGTACTCATCGGTACGCTTATTATAGAATTCAATGGAGAACTGGTCGAGCAAGTAGCCTTCATGTACCGCGTGTACCTCGACACCGTCAACGCCTGCCTGCTTACACAGCTTGGCTGTCTTGGCAAACGCCTCGATGATCTCATGGATTTGCTCCACCGTCATCTCGGGGCACTCAATGTCGGGTGCCCAACGGGCGGGCTGGGGACTGGGACAAGCCAACTCGTGGCTGGTGTCCAGAATCGGCTTTAATATTGCGCGGGTGAATTTGTTCTTGTGAAGCGGGCCGACCAGCTCGGTAATAGCCCAGGAACGACCCATACCGGCGGTGAGCTGAATGAACAGCTTGGCGCCCGTCTTATGGATCTCATCCATAAAGACCTTGAGATCGTCGAACATCTTTTCGTTCTGCCAGAGCCACTTGCCCCAGAACGTGTCACGCAGAGGAGCGATGCCGGGAATGATCAGACCGACGTTGTTTTTGGCGCGCTCGAGGAAGAACTTTGCCGCTTCCTTGTCGAATTTACAGCCGGTCAGTTCGAACCAGCCGAACAGCGAGGTGCCACCCATGGGACACAGCACGATGCGGTTTTTGATCTCCACGTTGCCGATCTTCCAGGGGGTAAACAGAGCTTGATACTTGGGATCTACGTTTTGCATAGACACTCTCCATTCTCATTCAAATTTGGTCAACACTCAAAAGCTTACTTTGTCTATATTTTAACACATTTGTGTTGATGTGTCAATAAAATTTGGAAATTCGAAAGAAAAACGGGAGGGTATTCCCCTCCCGTTTTTATATTTCTCTTAAAAATTCCTTCAATTCCTCAAAGCCGCCATGCGCCCACTTTGAAATATCCTCGTCGCTTTTATTGATCAGGCAATCGGTCATAAGAAACGTTTTCATGCCAAGCCGCTCAGTAACCATGTCCTCGGACACGTCGTTGCCGACCATGACGCATTCCTCGCCCGACACGCCAAGGGATTCGAGGATATCCTCGTAATAAGCAAGCGTTGGCTTACAGTAGCGTGAATTTTCATAGGTAGTGTAGAGTTCAAAATCGCAAGGTTCCAGCCCCGCCCAACGGATGCGGCTCTC
>JAFVZV010000002.1 GCA_017507985.1 Clostridia bacterium | reverse complement strand
GTGCCTTTGATACCGCTCGTCTGTCGCTTTCTTATCTTGGTGAGATCCTTCGTGAAGACGAGCCGACCGCGCGTCTTTGCTACCGCTTGTATCCTGTGCTTGCCTCAAAGGTAGAGGAGAGTGAGCAAAGTCATATTTTTTATGACGTTGAGATGCCGCTTGCTGCTGTCTTGACCGACATGGAACGAGAGGGATTTCGCTTGAATTGTGACGGCATTGCCGCCTATGGTGCACAGCTGGATGTCGTTGCCTCGGAGTTGGAAGGGCGCGTCTTTGCGTATGCCGGAAAACAGTTTAATATCAACTCTCCCAAGCAGCTAGGCGAGATTTTGTTTGGTGATGAAGGACTTCGCTTGCCCGCCCCCAAGAAAACCAAGACAGGCTATTCGACCAGCGCTGAGGTGCTCGAAAAACTGCGCCCGTATCATCCCATTATTGAGGATATTTTGGACTACCGTCAGGTGACCAAACTCAAGAGTACCTACGTTGACGGACTTTTGCGTGTAGTGGATGAAAACGGACAGGTTCATACGACCTTTAAACAAACGGGCACGGCGACGGGACGTCTTTCCTCGGTCGAGCCGAACCTACAGAACATCCCTATTCGCACCGAGCTTGGCAGGGAACTGCGCCGCTTCTTCATTCCCAGTAAACCGGGCTATCTACTGATTGATGCCGATTATTCTCAAATCGAGCTCAGGCTCATGGCCGCATTGACTGAGGATGAAAATATGTGTCGTGCTTTCCGTGAAGGACATGATATTCACACTTCAACGGCTGCTAAGGTATTCAGCGTTTCTCCCGAAGACGTAACGATTGAGATGCGTAAGCGATCTAAGGCTATCAATTTTGGTATTCTCTACGGCATGGGAGATTTTTCTCTGGCGGAAGACCTGCACATTACTCGTAAGCAAGCCAAGGAGTATATTAACAACTACCTGTCCTCCTATCCCAAGATCGACGCGTATTTGTCGAATATCAAAAAGTCAGCCGCAGCCCAGGGGTTCGTTACCACTATGTTAGGCCGTCGCCGCTATATTCCAGAGCTCTCCTCTCCAAATAAGATGGTACAGCATTTTGGTGAGCGTGTGGCTATGAACAGCCCTATCCAAGGCTCAGCTGCCGATATTATCAAGTTAGCCATGATTGCCGTCCACCGTAGCTTAAAGGAGAGTGGCATGGATGCTAAACTAATCTTGCAAGTGCATGATGAATTGCTCATCGAGGCGAATGCCAGCTGTAAGGATGAAGCACTGGCGCTGCTTCGTGAAGAAATGGAGAACGCTGTCTCGCTTTGTGTGCCGCTGGACGTTAGTGTTGCCGTGGGCGAAAACTGGTATGTTGCCAAATAGACAGCAAAAGCAAGGCACAATGTGCCTTGCTTTTGTCTTATCCTAACGTATTCAAATATTTTTTGACCTGTCGACGGTTGCGAAAGATCACGACTGTTTTGCCAACTTTTTTAGCATCATTCAATAGCGCATAATAACATTTACGATGTGTTTTGTTGAAGCCGAGGATACTTTGGTAAAAAGACAAACTGAATCGTTCACGGCAGTTGCCGCCCATGTCATCGCGCACGCGCCCAAGGTTCGTTAGCACTCGCCACGTCACACCCAAAAGACAACGAAACGTGGAAAAATCAAAATAGAAAACCGTATCACAACAAGACAGACGGTGAGGAATGGTGCGGTTATAGTTGCCGTCTATGATCCAAGCCTCCTTATCTAGCTCTTGTTGTAATAATTCGTCAAATTCTTCGCGTTCTCTCATTTGCCAGTTACCATACCAGCGAAGCTTGTCAAGATGAACAACAGGAAGATGTGTGATAGCTGCGAGCTTCTTTGAAAAGGTTGATTTTCCACTACCATTGCCGCCAATGACGATTACTCGGTTCATAATTTCCTCCGAACGGTATTATAAATAACGAACGTACATTCGACTCATATCAGGTTCTCCGTTTCCTTGAACCATGCAGAGAAATTCCCAACCATATCGCTCATAAAATGAGGCGTGGTCTGTTACAAGGTACAACTGTTTCAAGCCCGCCGCTTTCATATCATTGCAAACAAAATGTAATAGTGCTCCGGCGATTCCGTGCCCACGTGCATCCGGTTCGACATAAAGCGCGCAAGCGTTGGGACAGAGATCGTGGCGATTGTGAAAATCGTTTTCGATGACGCCGACCCCACCGATGATGCGATCGTTTTGCATAGCGACATACCATGCCGGAATGGTACTGCTGTGCTGCAAACAAGCGTTCATGCTATTCAGATACTCTTGCACGGGAATTCCCCAAATCTGATGAAACCACGTAGCCATGCTGTCCTTCATCTCGGGATGGTCTGTCAAGCGGATGATATCAAAGTTCGTAAAAATCACCTCAAGGTTAAATGTAGTTTGATTGCTATTTCAGTTTTCCGGGGTAAAAGCTATTTGATCGGCTTCGTCCTTTTGTAGGATTTTATTCAATACCCATTGGTTTTTTTCATTACGAATAAACTGCCAGTATTCTTCAAAACTTTCAGGCGAGGTGTCACCGCTGATCTTTGCGTTTGTTTGGGTATTGATGGTGTAGTCGATCATGCGTCCTTTGATATAAAACCAAACGTGATCGAGTGCGTTATCCTCATGGTCATAAACGGCAACGGGGACGGCTTCCTTCAATTGAATATGCTTGAGCACGTTGCGCTCGTTTTTGAATAGCATCCAGTTAATCTTGGTTTGGAAGTTCTCTAATAATTCTTCGGACATATATGGTTTTGCCGGTTCAAGATTTGCTTCCGTCCATGCATTTTGGATGGTAAAATACGCGGTGCGAACCTGCTTTTGAATGTTTTTATATTTCCATGCGCGATCCTTATGTTCCAGCATATTCAATAATTTTTTGCTGTTACGAGCGTATTTGGACAGCTTGAATCGAAAGACGATTGCGGCACCAAAGCTGACAAGAGGGAACAGGATCAATGCGATTATGGTATCAAAAATAGAACTTCTTCCACGTGTGCCGCTTGAGTGATGTGAGCTGCCGGTACTGCCTCCACTACTGCCGCCACTGCTGCCTCCGGAACTACCGCCGCCGGCGCGCAGACCGGAAATGTCGAGTTCCAATATCGTACCCAAAGACGATTGTTCTGCAAAAACAGTCAATTGGAAAACGGTTAATAGCATAACCAAAATCAGCAGAATACTGACGATGGATTTCATTGATATCACCTCCCAAAATATTTTATCACGATTACGGACGTATGTCAATCCTGTGAGCGGCGTTTGTCGTCTTCAAGGTAATAATTTTAGCAGATCTTGTCCAAGTTGTTCGATAAAAACAAAAGACAGCTTAGCTTGTGGTGTAGAGAAATTGGATTCGGACCACAGCGCTCCGCGCGATACGCTGAGCGCCCGACATTTGTCTTGACGGCTGAATGCCGTCATTTTGGCTTCGCCAAAACCGACAAATTCGGTTCGGGGCCCTCATCCGACTCGACCAATACAAAAGGCACCACATTTGTGGTGCCTTTTGTATTGGTGGGAGCGGGTGGATTCGGACCACCGAAGTCAGTGACAACAGATTTACAGTCTGCCCCCTTTGGCCGCTCGGGAACGCTCCCATGTTG
>JAFVZV010000062.1 GCA_017507985.1 Clostridia bacterium | reverse complement strand
GGCTGCTCTCCGGCGCATACGGAGGAAAGCGTCCTTTTGAAGGAGGGAACGGTCAAACACATTTCCGTTTCTTCTTTACCGGAAGGATATAATTATTCCTATACAGGAGAGAACGCCCAAGCCATTGTGGATTATCTTGTGGGCCTCGACTTGGTGGAAGACTCTGCACCGCCTCCCCCCGGAGGAGTGTGGAACATCATCCTTGAATATGAGGATGGAAGCACGGTAAAGCTCTACCATTCTGCGAATGAGTATATTGGTATCAGCGGCGGCTCGCAGTATAAAATGACATACGAGCAAGCCAGTGCGTTTGACAGCTTGTTGTGGGAATTGAACGAAAATAAGTAAATAGCAAAGCCCCGACAGACGAAAAGCTGTCGGGGCTCGCTTGCGCTGGTGGTAGGGGCGACCTGCGGTCGCCCCTACGGTAAACAGGGACAGAGGGGCGAGGAATTTCCTCGCCCTTTTTGCGTGCTGTTATTCATTGTCCAACTTGTTGAGATACGCCATGCATCTTGCCACTTCCTCAATGCCCGTGGGTTGGCAGGTCTCGCTCTCGACGACCATAGCAAGGCCGTGCGCGATGGCGTAGTCACGGACAGCGACAACGGGAGCTGTGCCCTCGCCAAGCGCCATGCCGTGACCGTCGGCAAAACCGTCCTTGAGATGGATGACACGGACGCGGTCGCCCAGACGCTCAAGCAGAGCGATGGGATCAAGGCCGGCAACGTAAGCCCAGTAAGTATCGATCTCAAACTCGACCTGCGTGCGCTCCTCCAGCTCTTTGTGAATGAGGGCGCCGTAGCCGGTCTCGATAAACTCGTGCGAGTGGTTGTGATAGCCCAGCGCGATGCCTGCCGCGGCGAGCTTGGGCTGTGCTTCGTTGATAAGGTTGATTAGATCATCCAGCTTTTCGCGAGTGGAAAGATCTGCACCGGGGATGATGATATTCTTGTTGCCGATGGACTTGTGGTAGGCGATGGTCTCGTCAATGCGGTCGGCCGTCAGCTCCTGCCAGCCTGTGTGCGTGCCGCTGACGGAAAGACCGTAGGTGTCGAGCATTGCCTTGACCTTGTCTGCGCTATGTCCGAAAAAGCCGGCGAACTCGACGAAGCGGTAGCCGAGCGCGGCAACCTTGGCAAGTGCGCCCTCCAGGTCCTGCCCCGTGATGTCGCGAACGCTGTAAAGCTGTAATCCGTATTCCATGATGTTCCTCCTAATATTTTAATATGACGTGTCACGCTCTGTCGATCGTGACTACGGTGTTGTACGTTTGATCGATCTGCTTGGCGATGGTATCAATATCGCGCTTGAGCGCCGCCGTATCGACCGTCATTTCAAACGGAACGACAACGTCAAAAATGAGATTTGAGTGAGTGGGACCGATGACCATGCGAAAATCGTGCATTTCCAGCCTGTCATCGATCTGCTTGAGCTCCGTACGGATACGGTCGCGCAGCTCGTTGACCGCAGGGTCGTTCATCACGATGGGGTCCATGTGAATGGTCGCGTGAATGCCCGCGTCGGTAAATAGCTGCTTTTCCATGCGGTCGATGGCATCGTGCATATCAAATACATTTTTCGATCCGTCCACCTCCACGTGAAGCGAGGCCATGACGGTGCCCGGACCGTAGGTGTGAACGGTCATGTCGTGAATGCCCAGCGCCTCGGGATAAGACTCAATGATTTGCTTGATCTCTTCAACCGTTTCGGGCGCGGGTGCACCGCCGAGGATGGAATTTTTGGTGTCACGCAGGATGCGAACGCCTGCCACGGCAATCAAAATTGCAACCAAAAGGCCCATATACGCATCGGGATCAAAGCTTGTAAAGTGATACACCAGCGTGGCGATCAGCACGGCGAAGGTCGCACCGGCATCCGACAGACTGTCCGTCATGGTGGCGCGCAATACTTCCGAATCGATTTTTTTGCCGATGTGGCGATTGAACAGTCCCAACCACAGCTTGACGAGAATGGAGGCGATCAGCACACCCACGGATACCCAACGAAATTCCGTTGCCACGGGATTGATGAGCTTATCGATGGAGTCGCGGAAGAGCTGATAGGCGATAATAAGAATAGACATCGAAACGATCATAGAGGCGACGTACTCAATGCGAGCGTGACCGAAGGGATGGTCGCGGTCGGCCGGCTTGGCCGCAATGCGAAAGCTGATCAGAGATACGATTTGCGACGCCGCGTCGGTCAGATTGTTGATGGCATCGGCGCGAATGGCAACCGAGCCGCTGATCGTGCCGACCAGAAATTTACCGCAAAAGAGCAAAAGATTAAGTACGATTCCCACAATGGCACTAAGCGTGCCGTAAGCACTGCGCACGTGGGGATCTTTGACTTTGTCCGCGTTTTTAATAAAGACGCGGCATAAAAGATCTGTCAAATCAAACACCGTCCGTTTCTAAAAAATCAAAATCTGAAATACAAAAAGGGATTATACGAGGAATCTACGAGATACGCGGTGCAGAGCAACAGCCCGGCAACGCAAGCAACCACAGCAACCCAAGCAGTCACGCGGCTTTTTTTATACGCCTGCCAGAATAGCTTTTTGGGCAACGGGGTCATGCCGACGATGCAAATGGTGAGCAAGGGCAAATTGCGGAGCAACTCATAGCCCGTCACACCGCCAAAAAATCCGGCACCGCTCCGACCGAACATCACGCCGAGATAATTCATTGCGGCCGCGCCCGATAGCGTGGGGAGCGAACCGTCGAACACGAAAATATAAAAGCTGAACACGACGCAAAGGAGCGTCCAAATGTGGCCAATGGCAGAAGGGAGCTTGTCGAGTAGCTTGCCAAGGAACAATCGCTCGGCGGAGAGTAGAACGAAAAAGTATAGTCCCCACAAAATAAAGTTCCAGTTGGCACCGTGCCAAAGTCCCGTCAGCACCCAGACAATGAGCAAATTGAGATAAGTGCGACCCTTACCGCGACGATTGCCGCCCAGGGGGATATACACGTACTCTCGGAACCAGGTCGAAAGAGTAATGTGCCAGCGTTTCCAATAGTCCGAGACAGAGCGGGCGATCATGGGATAGAAAAAGTTTTCGGGAAAGCGGAAGCCGAGCATACGGCCAAGACCTATGGCCATATCACTATAGCCCGAAAAGTCAAAATAGATCTGAATGGTAAAGCAGATCACGCCAAACCAAGCACCCACGACCGTCTGTTGCTCGGTCGGCATATCACGCATAGCTGCCCAGATAGCACCTGCCGTGTTGGCAAGCAACACCTTTTTGCAAAGACCGCCAATGAACGTCCTTGCACCGCCGGCTACGGCAAGTAACGTGTGCGTGCGTGCGGTGAGCTGCTCGTCTACGTCGCTGTAGCGAACGATGGGCCCTGCGATCAGCTGAGGAAACAGCGTGACGTAGGTACCAAAGGCAACGATGTCCTTTTGCGCCGACACCTCGCGACGGTAGACGTCAATGACGTAGGATAGCGCTTGGAAGGTGTAAAAGGAAATACCGATGGGAAGCGGCACGGAAAAGGTGGGCAGGGAAGAAAGGCTTGGAATGCGGCGCAGATTGTCCAGTACAAAGCCGCTGTATTTAAAAAAGGCTAGCAGGGCGAGATTGATGACGATAGCCGTGATGAGCCACGCTTTTCGCACCTTGTCTGTCTTGGCGTGCTCAATGAGCAGTCCTGAGGCATAGTCGATGAGAATGGTAAACACCATCAAAAAGACGTAGATGGGCTCGCCCCAACCGTAAAAAATGAGGCTGAAGATGAGCAAAACGGGGTTGCGCCAACGGAAGGGCAATACAAAGTAGAGCAGCAACGTCAGCGGCAAATACAAATATAAAAATTCCAACGATGAAAACAGCATACCGCTCCTCCTTTGAATTGATTATGTAGTGGGGAACTTAATGCCAATATTTACGGTCGAGACTGCGAAGCTGGATCGCTTGGGCGATATGCTCCTCGCGAATGATATCCGAGGCGTCGAGGTCGGCAATGGTACGGGCAACGCGCAAAATACGGTCGTGTCCGCGGGCACTCAGTCCAAGGCGCTCGTAGGCCTGCTTGAGCAGTGTGATCGCACCGTCTGTCGTACGGCAGTAGCGGTGGATGCCAGCGGGATCAAGCTGAGCATTGCACCGGGGTGCCGCGCCGTCTGCCTCCATGCGAGCACGGGCAAAGGCGCGTGCTTTGGTGACGCGGGCACGGATGGCCGCCGACGATTCGGCGTGGGGATCCTCACCCGAAATCTCGTCAAAGCTAAGCGAGGGAAGCTCAATCTGAATATCCATACGGTCCAGCATAGGACCGCTGACGTTGGAGAGGTAGCGCGATACATCGCCCGCGCGGCAGGTGCATTTGCGGTTGGGGTGACCAAAATAGCCACAACGGCAGGGGTTCATGGCCGCCACCAGCATAAAGGCACTGGGGAAGGTTACACGTCCGCTGGCACGGGTGATGGTCACCTGTAAGTCCTCAAGCGGCTGACGCAATGCGTCGGTTACCTGCTTGGGAAATTCGGGCAATTCGTCGAGAAACAATACGCCGTTGTGAGCAAGAGATATTTCGCCTGGAGTGGGATTGGCACCGCCGCCGACCAGACTGACCGCGCTCATGGTATGGTGAGGCGAGCGGAAGGGACGGCGCACGACAAGCGAATGACCGTCGGGCAATATACCCGAAACGGAATGAATTTTGGTCGTTACAAGCGCCTCCTCAAAGGTCAAGGGAGGCAAAATGGAGGGCAAACGCTTGGCCAGCATGGATTTGCCTGTGCCGGGAGGGCCGATGAGCAACACGTTATGACCACCTGCTGCGGCGATCTCGAGTGCCCGCTTGGCCATAGCTTGACCCCGCACGTCGGCAAAGTCGAGTCCTGCGTAGGCCTCGGTATCCGTCACCGTTTCATCGGTCGTCATGGGAATGATGGGCTTGCGACCGCTCAAATGATCCAGCAGCGCGCTCATGCTCTCAATGCCGTATACCTCAACGCCGCGCACCGCAGCTGCCTCAGCGGCATTTTCGATAGGCACGTATACCTTGCGGAAGCCTGCGTCGCGAGCGGCGGCACACATACAAAGCACACCGCGAACGCCCCGTAGCTTGCCCGATAAGGACAATTCACCAATAAAACAGCTGTCGTCCAGCTTGGTGTCGCGATGGATTGCACCGACGGCGTGCAGAATGCCCGTCAGAATGGCAAGGTCGAAGCCAGAGCCCTCCTTGCGACGGTCAGCAGGGGCAAGATTGACCATCAGTGAGGTCTCGGGAAAGCGCAGTCCGCTGTTTTCACACGCCGTACGTACACGCTCCTTGGCTTCCTTGACGGCCATGTCGGGTAATCCGACCAGCTCAAAAGAGGGGAGATTGGGGCGTGCGTCGACCTCGACCGTGACGGGAAATCCGTCAATGCCGAACAGTCCTGCAGAATATACGGTAGATAGCATGGCATAGCCCTCGCCTTCGTTGTTCTTTCTTATTATTTTATCATAAGCGTCTTCATATTACAAGGGGAAAGAAAATTTATTTTTGGCGGCAATCGATCTTTTGCCTTACTTTGAGCGACAAAAAAGACTCTTAGCGCCGTGTGGAAGCTAAGAGTCTTTGATGTTTATTCAGGCAGACAATCTCTGTCGATGGCGTTAATAAAACCGGTGGTGCTGTAGACGGTATATTCGCCAATGGCTGACCCCGTATCGACGGGGGCGTTGCCCATGGAGGTAGTGAGTATAGTTTCGGGCGCGGTCGGGCAGACAATGAGGCACTTTTTGTAATCGCTCTCAAAGGCATAGTCCAGAGAAATGGAAAACAGAGCGTTTTCCATGGTCAGTGCGTTGGCGCCTGTGCGGAATCGCTGTAAAAAGCGGAATCGAACGAGATGCATGATCTTGACTTCGCCGTGCATATCAAACAGCATACGATTGCCCGACACAGCACCGATCATTTTACACTCATAGCATTGCTTGTCGGTCTGAAGAGTAAAATCAGCCCCGGTTTGTGGGAAAAACAGATTGAGATACGGCCGACGGATGTGTGAGAGACTATAGCCCTTTTGCGCACATATTTTACGCATACCGAGAATGAGGCGGCGGCGCTTGCGCAGGGCGCGGATATAGTAAATGGCGGCGATTGCCAGAATGATACCCAACAGTACCGGCCAGTACTGCAAAAGCAGTTTTCCATAGGACACGAAAGGAAAAATCAGAACATATACGCCCATCACGCCGAGGGGATAGACGATCACAAGCAAAAGCAGTGCCGCGAGCAGTCCGCCCAAACCGAGCTTTTTTTGGAAATAGGCAATGATTCCGCCCTGCGCACGAATGTGGGGCAGATGCTCGGCGGCGCGCATTTTTTGCCATTCCAAACGGACGGAACGATGTGCCAACGCCAACAAAAAGGGATAGGCGATCAAAAAGGGAAGAAGAGTCGTTTTGGCGGGCACTACCTCGGGGATCAGCGTTGCTTGCAGCCAGGCAAGGGATGCATGATAGCCGATGGATGACGGAATGATAAAGTAAAGCGCAACAATGGTGGAGCTCTCGATAAGATATGCAGAGTCAAGCACGGTTCCCCACGGAATAGGGCCGTCCTCGCCGTCAATGACGGTTGTCATGGCGTAGCCTTTTTTGTCGGCCAAGGTATAGGCACGGGCAACACTGTAAAACAGAATGAAGGCCGTGAGCCAATGTAAGATAGGCTCCGGATTGAGCGGCAGACCGGTTTCCTCAAAAATGTCCATCATGCCCAGGGGGTGCTCTGCAATGGAGCGAAGCAGATACGCGCTCAGATGCAAGATCCAGATAAAGGTTGCGTAGATCAAGGTGCCGCGAAGGATATAGGATAGGGTGAGGGTGATACGGTTACGGTGCATGCGAGATCCTCCTTGTATACTTGTACTATTTGAATTATAGCACGAGTTCAAGTGATTGTCAATACCATTTTTAGGAATGCTATCTGCAATTCGAAGATTTTTATTCAGCTTGCGGTTCTTCCAACGGTGCAAACAGCTCAAGCAGCTCCTCGGGTGTGTCGACCACCACATCCGCACCTGCGGCGATCAGCGCTTCGCGGCCGCGAAAGCCCCAAGAGCAGCCGACGGCCAGCATACCTGCGTTGTGGGCGGTTTCGATGTCTACCTCGCTGTCACCGATCATGGCGCAAGCATATGGCGAGACGCACAGACGTAACGCAATAAAGCGCGGGACGGTGGGATCGGGCTTGGTGGGCAGCTTGGATTGCCCCATTACAATTTCTATTTTAGCGTTTGGAAGCAGCTGCTTGACCAGCCCCTTGACAAACGGATCCTGCTTGTTGGACAGCACCGCCAGCTGGTAGCCACGTCCGCCCAGCGTGTCGATGACCTCGGGAATACCGTCGTAGCACTCGCGTGTGTGCAGATAGGTGTGCGAGTAGGCCAGATCGTACGACGAATACACCGCCTTGACCTTGGCATCGTTCGAGGCATCGGGCTCGGGCATACAGCGCTTGACGAGCAGACGAGCGCCATTGCCGATGGCACGACGCACCTCGTCATATGTTTTTTCGGGATAATTATATTTTTTCATCGTGTCGTTCAGACCGTCGCGAATGGCATTGATGGTGTCGGCAATGGTACCGTCCAGATCGAAAATGAGCGCGCGGATGGGCGGGTGGTCGTGCATGTTAGAATCCTCCGTGTATGGGAATCGAAAAATATCATAAATTTAATAAAAGTATACCACAACTTAAATTTATTGTCAACATTTGGCTCTTTGCCGAAGCACCGACAAAAATAGGCTGAAACATAAATAATTGTAACACATGAAAACGGAGCGTTCGGTGCACATTAGTTAGAGCAAAAAACGAACCGCGCCAAGCGGCGTTTTGCTCAAGGATTTCCCCAATCTTTCATTATCAATCAAGCAATCCCCAAAACCAATTCAATCAAAAAAGGACGTATTCTCATGAAAAAAAGCACCAAACGATTGCTCTTTTTGCTTGCTTTCCTTCTGTTGTGCTCGCCTCTTTCGCTCATTGCGAGCGCAGCACCGATAGGCGGGCAGGGAAACGCAGGCACACCTGCCATAGAGCACATTCCCGGCGGCATTCCCTTCGGCGTAAAATTCACGACGGACGGTGTTCTGATCGTTGGATTTTGTGACATAGAGCAGCATGGCACTCAAAGCAACCCCGCAAGAGCGGCGGGGCTGAAGGTTAAGGACATTTTGACGCATATTAATGACCAAACGATCGCCTCGGCGGCTGATCTGACCGACAAGATCAATGCTTCGAACGGAAAACCTCTGACCGTTCGCTATACCCGCGGCGGCACCACAGAAACAACGACTCTTACGCCCTTGCCCGACCCATCGGGACAGGGCTATAAAACGGGCTTGTATGTTCGCGACAGCGGCGCGGGCATCGGCACGGTGACTTTTTTTGTGCCCGGTAACAACGCCTTTGCCGGTCTTGGACACGGCATATGTGACACCGACACGGGAGAACTCATGCCGCTGCATCGTGGCAACGTGACCGAGGTGACCATTAGCGGCATCAACCGCGGCGTGGCAGGCAGCCCCGGAGAATTGCGAGGCTATTTCGGTACGGGCAAATGCGGCACGCTTTTGGGCAATACCGCATGCGGTGTGTACGGGCTGTACACCGCATTACCCGAAGGCTTGCCTAAGCAGACGTATCCCATCGCGACACGCAAGGAACTGCATGAGGGCGAGGCGAGCGTGCTGTGCACGCTGTCATCCAACGAAAGAAAGAGCTACGCCATTCGTATTTCGGCCATTGACCGTGATGCCAAGGGGTCTAAATGCTTCACAGTTCACATTACTGATCCCGCACTGTTGCAAGAAACGGGCGGTATCGTCCAGGGCATGAGCGGCAGCCCCATCATACAAGACGGCAAGCTGGTCGGGGCCGTGACGCACGTGCTCATCAATAACCCCGCCGTTGGGTACGGGATCTTTGTCGAGAATATGCTCTCGCAGATGGGGGAGCTACTCGGATAAGCGAGGGAGGATAAGTCCTCCCTCCTTGTTTTATATACAAATACAACAAAAAAAATCCTTCATTTTTTTCAAAAATCGTTCTTTTCCTGCTTTTTATTCGGAGAAAAATGTGGTATAATAAACTGTTAAGTTATGTAAAGTGAAAAATCCGAGAAAAAGAGAGGCAAACCAATGATCAGACAGGATCTGCGCAACATTGCTATCATCGCCCACGTCGACCACGGCAAAACCACCCTCGTTGACGGTCTTTTGAAGCAGGGCGGTGCCTATCGCGAAAACCAAGCCACCACCGACCGCGTCATGGACTCCAACACGTTGGAGCGCGAGCGCGGCATAACAATTCTCGCTAAAAACACGTCGGTTGTTTATAAGGACGTTAAGATCAATATCGTCGACACCCCCGGACACGCAGACTTCGGCGGCGAGGTCGAGCGTATTTTGAAGATGGTCAACGGCGTACTTTTGCTGGTCGATGCGGCCGAGGGTCCCATGCCCCAGACTCGCTTCGTTCTTCAGCGCGCGCTGGAGCTCAACCACCGTGTTATCGTCTGTATTAATAAGATAGACAAGCCTGACGCTCGTTTGGGCGAGGTAGAAGATGAGATTTTAGAGCTTCTGATGGATCTGAATGCTACCGATGAACAGCTAGACAGCCCCATGCTGTATTGCTCAGGACGTGCCGGTACGGCAACCAAGGATCCCTTGGAGGAGGGGACCGATTTGACCCCCTTGTTCGATACCATTTTGGATTACATTCAAGGTCCCGAGGGCGATCCTGAAGGAGAGCTTCAGCTGCTTGTTTCTTCCATCGACTATAATGACTACGTTGGCCGTATCGGTATCGGTCGCATTGAGCGTGGTCGCTCAAGGTCGGTCAGGAGGCCATGATCTGCAACTATCATAGTCCCGACGAAAAGCCTCGACGCACCAAGATCGTTTCCCTCTATCAGATCGACGGTCTGGGACGTAGCGCCGTTGAAACGGCGCAGATGGGAGATATCGTTTGTTTCTCGGGTGCTGAGAATATTACCATTGGCGATACCATCACCAGCCCCACCTGCCCCGAAGCCTTGGAATTTGTCAAGGTTAGCGAGCCGACCATGGAAATGACCTTTGCGGTCAACGACAGCCCCTTGGCGGGTAAGGAGGGCAAGTTCGTTACCTCCCGTCAGCTCCGCGACAGACTTTACAAGGAGCTTCTCAAGGATGTTTCGCTCCGCGTTACCGACGGCG
>JAFVZV010000061.1 GCA_017507985.1 Clostridia bacterium | reverse complement strand
GGTCGTGCTGCATATGCCATGGAGCTCTGCGGTTTGTACGAAAAGTGCGATGAGATCTACGACTATTTTCTTGAGTCTCCCGGCGTCAAATCCGATGGCGATTTTTCCACCGGCGAGGGATCTTTGGAATGGGCTAAAGATATGCGTCACGATATGGGATATTCTCACGAGGGAACGCACTCCTCCTCGGGAATGCTGATCTATGCCATGATGCATCGTTACTTTATGACGAAGGATGCAGATTGGATCGAGGAGCGGTTGGACCGACTGTTTGAGGCGGTAGATTGGATGCTTGACGAATCGACAAATTACATGGACTACGTATCCAACAGTGAAGAGTTGCTCTGTTATGGTCTGTTGCCGCCCGCGATGATGGGGGATTACGCTCTGCCTTCCTGCGATTGGCACTGGTATTTTTCCGATAATGCCTATATGCTCCAAGCTCTGAATGCATTTGCAGCAGTGTTGACGGATATGGGGCATAAGGAAGCTGGATACTATACCAAGCAGGCTGAGATCTTTGCTGAATACTTGTTGAAAGCCGTACAATATCACACCTCAACCTCTCCGGTGCGTCGCAAAGGCGACGGCACGTCGATGATCTTTACCTCCCGAATGCTGTATGACGGAGGATTGATCCACTATGGCGAGGACAATAGCCGACCTCAGTTTGCCGGCGGAATTCATGACCTGTTTTTGGGAACATTGCCTTTGGGCGAAGCCTATTCGTTGTTGGATGCGGATGATCCGATCATTGTTGGTATCGTTAACGGCATGGAGGAATTTGGCGCCGATATTTCCGTTTCTTCTCAGGACCAGTATGATCATCCTACCGCCGATGGAGGCACACAGGATGTCAATCCCGGACAGGCTGACGTTGCCGTTTACGGGTATTGGGGAAGCTATACCAACCTTGTAAAGCTGTCGCATCTTTCCGATATCTATCTCAGACAAGACGATATTGAAAACTTCCTGCGTTACTTCTTCAACAATGCGATGCTTTTTGTCGGTAGTAACGGACAGTTCTGGGAGCATGCCCATCCGGAGCAGTATGGTGCCTGTACCGCTCCCGACTGCGGTACCGCTGGCTGGTATGCACTGAACTTCCGTAATATGTTGTTGACGGAGGATAAGGACGTTCTTTGGATCGCAAAAGGAACACCGCGAGCATGGCTGGAGCAGGGCGAATCGATTGCCGTGACCGACGCGCCTACCGCATTCGGTGACTTGTCTTATTCCATTTTGTCCGACGTGGACAATGACCGTATCACCGTCGAGATCGAAGTTCCTTCACGTGAGGAAATCGGGCAGATCAATCTTCGTCTGCGTCATCCCGATGCGGCGACTATCCGCTCGATAGAGATCACCTCCGGTACCGGCACGGCTACCCTTGCCGAGGACGGCGAGACCGTTATCATCACCGGTGCCGAGGGACAGATCAATCTGGAAGTCTTGTATTGATCTTACGGGGGCAACGACTTTTGCAACCCTATTAAAATGGTAAATAAAAGGAAAAAGTACCGAGGCGAATCAAAGCCTCGGTACTTCTTTTCGTTTTACAAAAAAGGAGCACAGAAATCTGCGCTCCTTCTCGATATCATTTCGACTTGTCGTCAGTTAACGTATCCTCCTTGCCGCGATACACGACAAACTTACAGAACAAAAATTCCAAAACGAAATTGGCAATCATCGTTACGATCAATATTACGAAATCCAGTCCACCATGTGCTTCCGCAAGGTTGCCCAAGTACGTGGAAAGGGGAGTGAAGACCAAATAGAAGCCAAACACCTTTGCCATAGCAACGGGGACGTTGGTAGCGGATTTGAAAGTATATCGACGATTCAATGTGAAATTCCAAAGAATCGACAGTACAAGCGAGATCAGGTAGGGAATCCAATATCTCTTGATAAAAATTTCAAGCAGTGCGAAGGAGCCGATCTGAATGATGCCGGCGGACAGGGAAAACAACGTAAATTTCACTACCTGCCAAAGCTGTTTTTTGTTGTCGTTCATTACTTTATGTTCCAATCTTATCATGGGTTTGAGATATCAACCTTGAAAATTATACCACATGATTGTTGAGTTGTCAACATTTTTTGACCCTGGGTGAGTATAAAAAGCGAGCACCCTCGACAAGAATGTCGAAGGTGCTTACTTTTATATGAAATGAGTTATACCCACAAAGAGTATTAAATTGATGTGGTATAGAGAAGTTTTAAGACAACAGTGCTCTGTCGCTGGCAAACTCTGCGCCGCTGCATTCCTCAAACTTTTTGAGCAGGTCTTCCACCGTCAGCTTTCTCTTTTCCTCACCGGCGATATCGAAGATAATACGGCCGTGATGCATCATGATCAGACGGTTACCGTGAGTGATCGCGTCCTTCATATTGTGCGTGATCATCAGCGTTGTGAGTTGATTTTGCGTGACGATCTCATCGGTCAGCTTTAATACCTTGGCGGCAGTTTTAGGGTCAAGTGCTGCAGTGTGCTCATCCAAAAGCAACAGGTTTGGTTTGTTCATGGAGGCCATTAGAAGCGTGATTGCTTGCCGTTGACCACCGGAGAGAAGGCCCACCTTAGATGTTAGTCTATCTTCGAGACCCAGATCAAGTTGAGCAAGGAGAGATTTGTATACCTCACGTTCTTTAGCGGTAATGCTCCAAGCAAGTCCACGACGTTTGCCTCGACGATTGGCCAAAGCCAGGTTTTCATCGATCTGCATATCTGCTGCTGTTCCCATGTTGGGATCTTGAAAAACTCTTCCCAGAAACTTGGCACGCTTATGCTCTGGCATAGCGGTAATATTAGTTCCGTCAACTATAACTTGTCCATCGTCTAACGGCCATACACCGGCGATAGCATTCATTAATGTGGATTTTCCGGCGCCGTTACCGCCGATAACGGTTACAAAGTCCCCGTCGTTGAGCCTCAGGGAAACATCGTTCAATGCTACCTTTTCATTGACGGTTCCTGCGTTGAATTTTTTGGTGATATGATGTAACTCAAGCATTGCGTTTGCCCTCCCTTTTTTTACTTGCAAAATATTTCTTTTTTAGGTAGGGAAGACCAAGAAAAATAGCAACAACAATGGCGGAAAGCATCTTGAGCAAATCCGAGTCAAAGCCCAAGAAAATAACCGTTTGATAGACAAAGAAATAAATGATACCGCCAAGTACGACACCTAAAAGGCGAACAGCGAAATTTTGCGAGATTTTCGAGACGATAGCGTCACCAATAATGATGGCAGCAAGTCCGATAACGATTGCGCCTTGTCCTTTTTTTACATCAGAGCCACCTTGATATTGAAATAGCAAAGCGCCTGCAAGCCCTACAACTCCATTAGAGAAGGCCAAACCAAAGATTTTTGTCCAGTCAGTATTGATACCTTGTGCGCGGCTCATGTTGAGATTATTACCTGTAGCGCGTAGAGATGTACCGAATTCGGTGCCAAAAAACCAATACAATATGGCAATCAGCACGGCAATAATTGCAATCAGCACAAGCAATGACTGCCAGGAGGGAAGAAGAGCTGATACCCACAAATCAAAGTTTCTTCCAGGAATAGCAACATTAGAACGTCCCATGATCTTCAAATTGACCGACCATAGAATAAGCTGAGTCAATATGCCCGCAAGGATAGCGGGAATACCGAGAAATGTATGAAAAATGCCTGTGATCAAACCGCAAAGCGTACCTGCAAGAAAAGCGATCAACAGACAGAGCGGAATGGGAAGACCCGCTAAAAGCAACATTGTAAACGTGGCACCGCCCGTGCAAATGGAGCCATCTACCGTCAAGTCTGCAATGTCAAGAATTTTGTATGTGATATAAACCCCAATCGCCATGATGCCCCAGATGATACCTTGCGCTGCGGCACCCGGCAGAGTCCCAAGCCAATTCAAAAACATAAACTTATCCGATAGATCGGCAGACAGTGCATATCTGCCGATCTACTTTTCCTTTTTACATATTATTCGGTTGCAATGGCAACGTAGCCCTTAGCTTCCAGTGCGGCGGTATCGATACCCAATTCCTCACATCTTGCTTTGTTATACTTTTTTGCCGTTGCAGCAGCAAATTGAATTGCCATTTCTTCAACCTTTTCTTCGCCCTTGAGAATCTTGACAGCCATTTCACCGGTAATACGACCAAGGTCCTCATAGCTGATGGAAAGTGTAGCAACACCGCAACCAGAGCAAATACCCTCCTCACCGGCGATAATAGGCGTATCGCCAATCGCGCCGAGGACAGCTCCCGTGCAGTCAGCGACAGTATTGTCAGTAGGGACATAGATAACGTCAGAGGCAGCAGCAGCGGCAGCGGCCACCTGTGCAATATCATTTGAATCGGAGAAAGAGAAGAGCGTGCAGGTTTTGCCGGCAGCTTCAAGTAAGGGCTTGATGATATCAATTTGGTACTGCGAGTTTGGCTCAGCGGAGCAGTAGAGGAGTCCGACTTTGGTTGCTTCGGGGAAAAGATCAACGAGCATCTGCGCTTGCTGATCCAGCGGTGCTAAATCAGAGGTACCGGATACGTTAGTGCCGACCACACCACCGCTCTGCGCGTAAGCATCGCGATCCAGGGCAAGAGCCGTAGGATAGTCGGTAACGGAGGTGCCTAAAATTGGAACGGTTATAGTGCCGTTGTTGGCTGCCTGCAGT
>JAFVZV010000060.1 GCA_017507985.1 Clostridia bacterium | reverse complement strand
CTCCTTGGTGCGGATGACCAGCTCCTGATCCTCATCCTCGGGTGCGAAGAAATCATCCTCGGGACTGGTCTCGCGCAGTCTTCTTGCTAGTCTCGTCTTGTTTTTGCGGATCTGACGCTCAATGATGGTCACACAGCGGTCAATGGCCTCGCGGAAATCATCCGCATCCTGCTCGCTGCGGTACAAGGTACCCGCGGCGTTGATGGTGATCTCCACTCTGGAAGCGCCATGCTTGCGGGACAACGTGACCGTTGCCTCGCCTTCGACGGGAAAGAACTTATCCAGCTTGGCGATCTTTTTGGCGATCTGCTGCTTGGTTTCTTCAAACACGTTCATCTGTCTGCCGATTACGTTCAATTTCATGGTGTTTCCTCCTTGTTTTGTGTTATAGCCGTCCGCAAAATCCCGCGCAATCATATGCGTACGAGTCACGGAGCGTCCGGCAGTTGTAATCATGCTCCGATTACAGTATGATTATATCACAAATATTACGATTTGTAAATAAGTTCCATGAAAAAATTGCACACCATGGCAAAGTTTGTGCAATTTGTATATTCTCGAGATGGAGAAGTTTGAAAAAAGAGCGCTCACGCATTGACAAATGCCTCAATGATTGGTACAATAATATATATGAAGATTTGACAAGGGGGATAGTTCCATGTCTGACCATATCGATCCGTTTGAATTGCGCGGCGAGGCGCTGGAGAATTATATCAGCGAGCTTCGCAAAACGCTTTTGTATCACGCCAAACGCTATTACGTTGACGACGATCCCGAAATTTCGGATTTCGAATACGATCGTATGTACGCCGAGCTGCTGAAATTGGAAGAAGCACATCCCGAGTTAGATGATCCCGCCTCGCCCACCAAGAGAATCGGCGGCGCGCCCTTGGATAAATTTGAAAAGGTTACGCACACGGTAACCATGAACTCGCTCTCCGACGTGTTTTCGTTTGACGAGCTACGCGATTTTCTTGCCCGCGTTGAGCAGACGCTGGGCGAGGAAGCCCATCCCGTTTATTCGGTCGAGCCCAAGATCGACGGTTTGTCCGTTTCACTGCAATATGAAAACGGCATCCTTGTCCGCGGTGCAACGCGCGGCGACGGCACGACGGGTGAGGACGTGACGCAGAACATCAAGACTATCTTCTCTATTCCCCTGACGCTGCCCGAGCCGCTGACCCTGTGCGTGCGCGGAGAGGTATATATGCCTCGTGCGGTATTTGAGCGTTTGAACGCTGAACGTGAGAAAAACAATCAGCAGCTGCTTGCCAACCCGAGAAATGCAGCGGCAGGTTCGCTTCGCCAGCTGGATCCTGCCGTGTGTGCCGAACGTGCGTTGGATATTTTCGTATTTAATTTTCAAGACGGCAGTCTGTATCTCGACGGGCACGCGCCCGAAAACCACATTGAAACGCTGCAGCGCCTACAGGCCTTGGGCTTCCACACGTTAGAGAACTACACCCGCGCCAAGAGTGCCGAGGATATCGTAGCTCATATTGAGCTGTTAGGGCAAATGCGCGATTCCCTTGCCTACGACATCGACGGTGCCGTCGTCAAGATCGACGATCTCGCCACCCGCCGTCATCTGGGCGAAGGCACCAACACGCCCAAGTGGGCGGTCGCCTACAAGTATCCGCCCGAATGCAAGCAGACCAAGCTAGAGAGCATCAGTATTGCTGTCGGACGCACGGGTGTGCTAACGCCAACCGCCAACCTCTCGCCTGTACGTTTGGCAGGCACAACGGTCTCTCGCGCAACGTTGCATAACATTGATTTCATCCGCGAGCGCGGCATTCGCATTGGCGATATCGTGTCCGTTCAAAAGGCGGGAGATATCATTCCCGAAGTCGTCTGTGCCCATCCGGAAAAGAGAGACGGCAGCGAAACCGATTTCCATATGCCGACGCATTGTCCTTCCTGCGGTGAGCCCGTCGTGCGTGATGCCGATGATGGCGCCGCCGTGCGTTGCACCAACGCCGCTTGCCCTGCCCAGCTCTCCCGCTCACTCGAGCATTTTGCCTCCAAGGATGCCATGAATATCGACGGCCTTGGCCCCCAGATCATTGAACTGCTGCTAACCAACGAGCTCATCCATGATGCAGCCGATCTGTATTCTCTTGCCCCCGAGCAAATGGAGAATCTCGACCGCATGGGCAAAAAATCCGCCCGTAAGCTGGCCGATGCCATCGCCGCCTCTAAAGGCGCAGGCCTTGAACGTCTGATCTATGCCTTAGGAATCCGTAATGTCGGTGCGGTTGCCGCAGAAGCGCTGGCAGCCCGTTACGGCTCGCTCGACGCTTGCATGAAGGCAACGGTTGAAGAGTTGTGTACACTCAACGATTTCGGTATGATTACGGCTGAATGCGTTGTCAATTATTTTACCCATCCTCAAAACCTCGCCCTGTGCGAGCGCTTGATCGCGGCAGGACTTGTAACCACATCGACCGCCGCACCACGCACCGAACAATTGGCAGGACTGACCTTTGTGCTGACCGGTACGCTTCCCACTATGAGCCGTGATGAAGCAAGTGCGCTTATCAAGGCGCAAGGTGGTAAGGTTTCGGGATCTGTTTCCAAAAAGACGGACTACGTTGTCGCTGGTGAGGCTGCCGGAAGTAAGCTAACAAAAGCCCAAGAGCTTGGCGTTGCCATCATCGATGAAAGCGCACTGCTCGATATGTTGGGTGCCGCCTCGCAGGAAACGATTACGACAGACCAAGATACCTGAGCAATCCGTTGTAGATTCCTCGGGCAAACAGATCGGGGCGATCTCGCATCAACGCCGCGTCGCTCGGAGTGGTAATAAACCCAAGCTCGATCAAAACGGCCGGCATTTGCGTGCGGCGAAGCACGTACAGATTGGTGCGCACCTGCATGCCGCGATTTCGAAGCCCCGTGCTTTCACTCAACTCCTCCAAGATAATCTCGCCCAGTGTAAAGGCTTGCGACGGACGAGAAAACGCATACGCCTCTACGCCGCTGGCACTTGTAATGGTGGAAGCGTTGGTGTGCAGGCTCAAAAAATAGTCTGCGCCCCAACTGTTGGCTTGATTAACACGGGTTGCCAAGCTGCTTGCCGTCGATGTACCAAGCTGTGTCGTGATGGTCGGTCTTGAAACAAGCACCTCAAAATTGCCATTGGCCAATAACAGGTCAGCCAGTAGAATACCGATACGAAAAACGATGTTCTGCTCGCGCAATCCGTTACCCTCTGCTCCTGCATTGGGATTTTGCGGATTATGTCCTTGATCTATGTACACCTTGATCGCCATATAAATTCTTCCCCTTTCCATACTTTATTTTCAGTATATGTTGCCAATATTGAAGCAAGTGCAAGTTATATAAAACAAAGGAAGCAAACTATGACCATAAACAACGAAACCATCCTTGACGATCTTCCCGAAGTGATGTTATCCTCACTCCGCCGCGAAGACAAAAACCGCGTTGAGGGCGGCACCCTGTACCTCGTCGCTACCCCCATCGGCAATTTAGACGATCTATCCCTCCGCGCCATCAAGGTGCTATCGGGCGTAGATTTCATCGCCGCCGAGGACACACGCAACTCTGCCAAACTGCTCACCTACTTTGGTATCTCCAAGCCTATGATATCTTACCACGAGCACAATCGCCGCGAGCGCGGTCCACAGATTATCGAACGCTTGAAAGACGGTGAATCCTGTGCCCTGATCACCGATGCAGGCACACCTGCCATTTCGGACCCGGGCGAGGATTTGGTTGCGCTGTGCGCCACCGAGGGGGTGGCTGTCACAGGAGTTCCCGGTTGCTGTGCGGGTATCGACGCGCTGACGCTGTCAGGACTGCCTACTGCCAGGTTTTGTTTTGAGGGCTTTTTATCGGTGAACAAAGGCGAGCGCCGCAAGCAGCTTGACCGCCTTGCCAAAGAAGAACGCACCATGCTATTGCACGAGGCTCCTCACAAACTACGCGCAACGCTGGCAGATCTCGCTCAAACCTTTGGCGGTGAGCGCCGCATCTCGCTTTGCCGTGAGCTGACCAAACGCAACGAGGAGATCCATCGGACAACGCTGGCAGATGCCGTTGCCCATTATGAAACACACGATCCGCGCGGAGAGTACGTGTTGGTGCTTGAAGGGGCAATTGACAGCACAATGGAAGCGTTCTGGCAGAGCATGACGATTCCCGAGCACGTCAGTCATTACATTGCACAAGGTATGAAAAAGAACGATGCCATCAAAGCTACCGCGCGGGAGCGTGGCGTGCCTAAAAATGAAATATATCAGCAAGTGCTGGACTTGAACTAAAAAAACAGGAGCGAATTCAAACAATTCGCTCCTGTTTTTTTAATTTTGATATCAATCAACCAGCAAATCCTGCGGGCAGGAACTTGTAGGTGCTCATCCATCTGTAGTACAGCTGGTAGGGATTGATCTTGTTGTAGTAAACCTTGTAAGGCTCAGTTCCAACAACCGTTTCCACGCCATCATTGACTTCAATGATATCGCGGTAAAGAACCACACACTTTTCATCGATCGTGGGATTGGGCACGGTAGGCATTCCGTTCTCGTCCGTTTTAATTTCGCCTTCAGGGCCAAATTCGCTACATACGACCTGATAGGAAACAGCACGCTTGATCTTCAGATCCGACTCGGGAGAATAGAGTGCTTCCAATTTTTCAAGCAGCTCTTCCAACTCATCCGTATCCTTACAAGCCTCGATCTGTGCCCAGACTTCTTTGGATTTTTCGGAAACGTAACGGATCAAATCGGTATCAATCGACTCAATGGTATATTCATCCGACGTATCATCGGGATCGGCAAGTTTTTCGCTTTCGTTTTTAACCAGCGTATTGTCAGCAAGGATCGCATTGTAGTCAAAGCCCAGCAATGGGTTAACCAGTGCTTCGCGGTTCTGCTGCTTTGCATACTCCCAAAGCTCAAGATCAGTTCCCTCGGGAACGTAAGCCAAGAATTCATTACCCGTCTTGGCAATATCCATCTTGTACTTATTGTTACGGGTTGCACTTACCGTTCCATCGGAATTGCGGGTATAGTTGGTACCCTCGATACCATACAGGAACAGATTGCGGAGCTCTTCATCCGTGTTCAGCAACGTAATAACCTGCATACTCTTCTTAATATTGGAGGAATATGCGCTGACAGCAAACATATTGTTGTAGATATCCTGATCAGATGCCAAAGGATAATCAACGACAACTACGTAGTAATCGTCCTTGTAAGCAGCCGCATCCGAAGCAGCACCGGTGACAAAGGAAACTGCACTTTTCTGTCCCTCTGCCGCAGTACCAAAGTATCCCTTGTAATGGAAGTCCATCAGATTCTTCAGTGCGTTCTTGTATGTATCGTTGGCAAACAAACTGTCAAACTTCAGTGCAATGTCACCACGATTGACTCTATCCGTGTTTTCATACGCATAACCAAGAATAGAGAAATCGCCTGTGATCTTATTGGTTGCAGGGTCAATATCCCAGTAGTGAGCGATCATGCTCATGCAATAGTTAACATCAGCATTAATGGGCATGACATCCTTTTCATAGGCTGCAATATCCTCAAGGAAGTCACCCAAATCAACAACGCCGTGAACATCCGGCACGGATGCAGTGTAATAGTACTTATCGAACAGCTGTTTATCAATCAGCATGTAGGTGTACTCGCCGATCACGTTGTTGTTGGGAATCGCGTAGATGTTGTTCTTATAACGTGCAGCGTTGAGCAATGCACCGGACACATAGTTCGAGATCTTCTTACCGTCTTCCTTAAGCGGGGCATCCAGCGGTGCCAGCCACTTCTTGAAGGTGTATGGATTAATCTCCTCCTGGGTAACTCTTCCTTCTTCAAGCAACTTGTTCAAGAACGTGTAAATGTTTTTCTTTTTACTGCCCTCGTCAAATTCTTCTTGTGTAATTCTTTCTTCTCCAAGCAGCTTTTTCAGTAAGGATTTCAGTGAATCCTCTTCGGAATTGTGATACCCGGCAACATAATCTGTATACTTGTCGTAGCCGGAAATGTAGAGAATGTCAACCTGATATTCCAGCTGTTCTTTGGTCAGCTCGGGATACTTGGTTGTATCGATGATGGGATTGCCATCCTCATCATACTTGATCTCCTCATCTTCTTCCTCTTCTTCCTCGGGAAGCTCTTCCTCTACGTCTTCTTTATCATTCTTGTTGCCGGCTTCTTCCTTGATCTTGGCCTGCTCCTGCTGCCATGCCAAAGCTTCTTCCAGCTTCTCGTAATATTCTTCCATCGTCAGATACTTGACGATCAATTTTGTTTTCAACTGGGACTGCGTGATAGCTGTCATCTGCTTAACGACATTCTTCATCTGTGTTTGCGTTTCATCGTCAAACGCCAACTCACCCTTTTCGTTGAGTTCTTTTGCGTTTTCGGTTACGCACCACATGACGAGCGTCGCCGCCTTATTATTTTTTGCCTGCTCCTTTTCTTCATCCGTAGGCTCATCTTCTTTGGGCGAGCAACCGGTCAAGCAAAAAGCACAAGCCGAAAACAACATGACGAGACACAGCAAAAAGCTGATTACTCTCTTCTTCATAAACTTCCCTCCTAGGATTCGTATTCGCGCTCCGCCATACAGAGAGCCCGAATATATAATATACTATAATATTTTACAACATTTTTGCCGTTCTGTCAAGTCGTTTTTTCCCTTAGCACAGCAGGCTTTCCTTTCATGTCAAGATTTGGTCATGACCCGTTAATAATTTATCGGCGCAATACACAAAAACATTTCGTTTGTTTTTTGCAAATCGCCGATTTTTTAGTGCAATAGAGCCAAAATTTTAAAACTTTTTTTGGTTCTCAGTCCAAATGCATCGGCATAAAAAAACTCAATTCAAAAAGCCGCGAAGGTGGCGTGCACGGCTGGGATGACGCAATTTGCGCAACGCCTTTGCTTCGATCTGGCGGATACGCTCACGGGTAATATCAAACTCCTTGCCGACCTCCTCCAGCGTACGGGTACGACCGTCATAAAGGCCGAATCGAAGCTTGATAACATGCTCCTCACGGGGGGTCAGAGTATGCAGCTCACGCTCGATGACCTCGCGCAGAATGGTCGCCGAAGCAGCGTCTGCAGGTGCAGGCGTGTCTTCATCAGGGATAAAGTCACCCAAATGGCTGTCCTCCTCCTCGCCGATCGGTGTTTCCAAAGACACGGGATCCTGCGCGATTTTCATAATCTCGCGCACCTTCTCGGCACTCATACCCATTTTCTCACCGATCTCCTCCGCCGTTGCCTCGCGGCCCAGCTCCTGTAGCATCTGACGGGAATAACGCGACACCTTATGAATGGTTTCAACCATGTGAACGGGAATACGAATGGTTCTTGCCTGATCAGCGATGGCGCGCGTAATGGCCTGGCGAATCCACCAAGTCGCATAGGTGGAGAACTTATAGCCCTTGGTATAGTCAAACTTATCAACCGCCTTCATCAGACCCAGATTACCCTCCTGGATCAAGTCGAGGAAGTACATACCTCTGCCGACGTATCTCTTGGCAATAGATACGACCAAACGAAGGTTGGCTTCCACCAATTCACTCTTGGCGTCCTCGTCGCCCTGCGCCATTCGTTCGGCCAGCTCGTGCTCGCGCTCGGTCGTCAGCAGGGGGACTTTACCGATTTCCTTGAGGTACATACGAACAGGGTCGTCCACAGCCAGACCCTCCTGCTCGAGCAGCTGCTTCATGTTCTCGCCCGCGCCGAACTGTTCGACCTCTTGCTCAATCTCGCTCATCTCTGCCGACGAAATATCGTTAGGAAGCGGAATACCGTTGTCCTCCAAGGTCTCGTACAGCTTATCCAGCGAGTCAATGTCAAAATTCATGGTTTCCAGAGCCGCATCCAAATCATGCGTCGAAAGCGCACCCTTTTTGCCTTTTTCGATCAGCTCTTCCATGCTGACTTTTTCTTCATTTTCATTCGTAGGTGTTGCAGTGTTTTCCTTTTTCATACATTTCCCTTTCGTTTATGTATCCTCCGCACCGCGGCGAATCTTTTTTATAGTAATTTTTATTTATTCCTTTTTTCCTTTTCTTGCAAGGATCGAGGCAATGCCGGAAACGATATCCTCATTGTCACGGTCTGCACGGCGCTCAGCCGCGTCTTTAAGCGTTTCTATGGCCGTGCGGAAGACAGACGGTCCGTTTTCCGCCAGTGATCGACGCCGCTGCTCCATGCGTTGCAAGCGCCCCACCTCATCGGGGGTAAACGACTGCTCAAGCACAGGCGCGCTATATCCATCGGAGGAGGTGTGAATGCGAATGATCTCCTCAAATACGCGGCGTCCAAAGGCCGTAAAGAAATCATCCGGAACTACCAAAGCACTTCCGTCTGCCGCGGCACTGCGATATTCGGGATAGATCAGCATCAAGCCGAGGATGGTCTCCTCTGCAGATGCCGCCTGAACATCCTTGATTGCATCGGGATTGATGCGATCTCCCACACTGCGTATGGTTGCTTGTGCCTGGCGCTGTTCTTCTGCTTTTTTCTCGCGAATACGTTTGCGTAGGATATTTTCTACTTGATTTTTGATCACCTCGGTCGGCAAGCCAAGCTGCTTGGCAACCTGACCGATATAGACCTCGCGCTCAACGCCCGTATGGTATCCCGAGATCAACACACAACATTCGTTGCTGGCGCGAATTTTATCCTCGGGCTGTGACAAATCGTATTTTGTCAGTATCCCGTCCAATTTATACTGAAATCCCGAGCGACTTCCCTCCAGCACGCGGCGGAACTTGTCTGCACCGTGCCTACGGATATATTCATCGGGGTCTTTGGCATCAGGAACGCGCAAAACGCGCACCTCAAGTCCGACCTCGCCAAGCAATTGCATAGCCTTGTTGGCGGCGCGCTGTCCGGCCTCGTCACTATCGTAGGAGATAATGACCTTTTTGGTATACTTTGCAAAAATGCGCGCCTGCTCGGAGGTAATGGCCGTTCCCAGCGTTGCGACCGCATTTTCAAAGCCCGCCGCATGCAAGGCGATGACGTCCATATAGCCTTCGCACAGAATCATGGTCTCCGCCGCATGGTTGCGCGCAAAGTTCAACGCAAACAGGTGACGGCTCTTCTTAAATCCGGGGGTATCGGACGAGTTGAGATACTTGGGTTTGGAATCATCCATCACACGACCGCCAAATGCCACGATATTTCCCGACGTATCAATAATAGGAAACATGACACGGTTGCGGAAATAATCATACGCCCGCCCCGTCTTTTGACTTTTGCCGCAAAGGAACCCCTTGATCAATTCCTCGTCGGAATAACCCAAACGCCGCATATGGTCATGAAGCATCCCAAAACTGTTGGGTGCAAAGCCAAGGCCAAAATGCTTGATAGTCGCACTTGAGAGTCCTCTGTCCTGCGAGAGATATTTCATACCTTCACCGCCAATGGCGGGATCAAATAAACACTCCCGGAAGAACTTTGCTGCGGCCAGATTCATATCGTAAATTCGTCTGCGAGGAATCTCGCCCGGTTGCGCTTGTTTTCCATCCTGAGGGATAGAAACGCCCGCGCGTGCAGCCAAAAACTCAACGGCTCCAACGTAGTCTAAATTTTCTGCTTTTTCAATGAAGGTGATAACACTGCCCCCTGCATTGCAGCCAAAGCAATAAAAGCTCTGAGTTCCAGGAAACACGGTAAAGGACGGTGTCCGTTCGCTGTGAAAGGGACAAAGTCCCTGCAAATTGGAGCCTGCCCGTTTGAGCGTGACATAAGAACTGATCACAGATTCCACGTCGTTGCGGGCAACGATATCGTCAATTACTTCGCGTGCGATCAAACGGCGCACCTCCTTTCAGCATCTTGGTTATCCGGTCACCCCGGCGTGCCGATGCCGCGCCACACACGCGGAACATACAGCTCATTATATGTTTCAATCGCATAGCGATCCGTCATACCCGACAGAAAATCGCACACACAACGCTCCACCGATTCCGTTTCCATATTGCGGCGGTACAACGCCGGCATAGCGTCGGGATGCGCAACGTAATGCTCAAACAAGCGCATAAGCAATGCGCGGGATTTATCTTCCTGCGACTTGGCCACGGGATTGGTATAGACGTTTTCAAACAAAAACTTACGCAGCTTCATGGTTGCCTCGTATACGCAAGGCTCCATTTCAATGTCGTTCTTATCCCGGCTACAGCGAATGATCGAGGTGACCATGGTGTTGATTCGCCCCGAGTGTGACTCACCCAACACCTCGCGCAGCTCAAGCGGAATATCGGACAGTTGCATGATACCCGCACGGCAAGCATCATCGATGTCGTGATTGATATACGCAATACGGTCAGCGAATTTAACGATCAACCCCTCCAGTGTTGCGGCGCGGCTATCGCCGGTATGATTGACGATGCCGTTACGCACCTCCCATGTCAGATTGAGCCCCTTGCCGTTCTTTTCGAGATGATCGACCACGCGCAAGCTCTGTGTGTAATGTGCGAAACGAGGATCAAAGCATTTTTGCATGGCTTGTTCTCCTGCATGGCCGAAGGGGGTATGTCCAAGATCGTGACCAAGCGCAATGGCCTCGGTCAGATCTTCGTTGAGACGCAACGCGCGCGCCAACGTACGAGCGATTTGGGTAACCTCCAACGTATGTGTCAAGCGAGTGCGATAGTGATCGCCTGCAGGGGCTAAAAAGACTTGTGTCTTGTTCATCAGGCGACGGAAGGCTTGGCTATGGATGATACGGTCGCGATCGCGCTGATATTCGGTGCGGTATTCGGTTCTGCCGTCATTAGCCTCGCAGGGCTTTTGGCGGCCACGAGTATTCTCGGTCAGCGCCGCATAGGGGGAAAGCCACTGGCGTTCGTGTTGCATATAGTATTCTGTTAAGTTTGCCATATCAAAACACCTCCGTCCGACATGTTTTTCTGCCAAATTCATTACATAAGATACGCAAAGAATGAAGGAAATACTTTTTTTCGTGAAAAATAATTTTTTTCAGCAAAAAAAGATGGGGGAAAATGAACAAAAGGGGGGATTTAAATTTCAGCAATCTTCTCCTATTGCCTCGCCCAGCTTCGCGCGCTCGGTGTATGGCATGGATGTTCATTCTTTCTCATTCAAGAAAGAACGAACCAAGAAAGTGAACTTAAGGGCTTAATGCCCTTAAGAAACCCGTAAAACTTTTTGCTTAGGCATATCTGCCGCTCGTGTTGGCTATGTGGCGAGAGATGTACTTAAATATTTTATGTCTTTCTCTCGTTTCACTTTGTAGAGCGGCAAGGCAAGGGAGATCCAAGAGGGAACGTCTTGGCGCGTTTCTTGGACACTTCTTGCCGCGCAACAAGAAGTGTCATCAAAAGCCGCACAGCGCACGCGCGCAGCTGTGTGCGCGTCAAAAGAAAATGCTGTTAAAAATTTAGACCTTCAAAGCAAACAAGCCCGAGTCAAACCGACTCGGGCTTGTTCTTTTTTATTATCGATAATCAAATCTTTCACCCAGCACCTTGACCTCACTGCCCCCCGCGCTGATCTCACGCACCAGCGCGCGGACGTCATCGACAAGATGCTTTTTGACTGCAAAGCGAAGAATCACGCGATCGGAAAAATCAGTATCATCCATCACCGCGCCAAAGCGAGGCAACTGCGACAAATACTTCTGGTAATCGGAATACGAGCAGGCCAGTTCCAACTCAGCATAGCTTTCATAGGTAACAATGCCTGCCGCCTCCAGCGCCAAATGCGCCGTATGGGCATAGGCTCGAACGAGTCCGCCTGCGCCCAAAAGAATCCCCCCAAAATAGCGGGTTACAACGACCAAAGCGTCGTCCGCGCCTGATTTGCGAATGGCCTCAAGCACGGGCATACCCGCCGTGCCCTGCGGCTCGCCGTCGTCCGAATAGCGAGCGAGAATACCGCCCTTCATATGATAGCCGAAAACATGATGCGTCGCGTCGGGCATGAGCGACCGTCGCTCCTTGACAAGCGCGAGTGCCTCTTCTTCGGTCTTGACGGGCGCGGCGTAGCCGTAAAAGACAGACTTACGCTCAACAAACTCGATCTCGGCGACCTTGGCTATGGTAGTATACGTTTCTGCCATGTCAGTCCTCCCACTCTTCCCTTGCCTTTTGCGGGCAAATATCGTAGTCACGCAATGCACCGCGTGTCGCGGCATCGACCGTGGCGGTAACCGTAACGGCCTCCGCTCCGTAATCAATATCCTCGATGGATGCGCCGCCCGCGTAAAGCTTGCTCAGCATCCCCTGCTTGGCATTGGGAATCACAAACGTCGTCCGCGTTCTGCCGCCGTGGATCAGCGCGGTCAGCTTGGTCAGCAAATCATCCAGACCCTGTCCTGTTTTGGCCGAGATAAACACCGCCTCGCCCTGACCTGCCGATTTACCCGGCAGAGGGAAAGCGGTCTGCGCCTCGGGCTTGTCGCATTGGTTGAACACGTACAGCTTGGGCTTGTCCGCAGCCCCCAGCTCCTCGAGCAGCGCCTCGGTGCATTCAAGCTGTTCTTGGCACTCGGGATCGGATGCATCAATCAAAATGAGCAAAATATCCGACAGCGCGGCCTCGTCCAAGGTGGATCGAAAGGCACGGATAAGATGGTGGGGCAGTTTGCGGATGAAGCCAACCGTGTCGGTCAGCAAGATCTTGTCACCGCTTGGCAACGTGTATTGCCTTGTCGTCGGGTCTAGCGTGGCAAACAGTTTATTTTCGGCCAAAATCCCCGCATCGGTCAGACGGTTGAGCAAGGTGGACTTACCTGCATTGGTGTAGCCGACCAGTGCAACGGTGGGAATGCAGCTACGCTGTCTCGTGGCTCGCATGGTGCGCCGGTTTTTGTCCATCTCCTCCAGTTGATCCTCCAGGGCGCGGATACGGCGTTGCATATGACGGCGGTCGTTTTCAAGCTGCGATTCACCGGGACCGCGCGTACCGATACCGCCGCCCAGACGGCTCATCTCGGTTCCGTGACCGGAAAGACGGGGCGCGGTATATTTGAGCTGTGCCAGCTCAACCTGCACCTTACCCTCCATGGTGGTGGCGTGTAGCGCGAAAATATCCAGGATCAGCATGGAACGGTCGATCACGCGAACGTCTTTGCCGATGCCGTCCTCCAGATTTCGGATCTGGGCGGGCGAAAGCTCCATATCGAAAATAACCAACTCAATATCGTTTTCCTTGCAAAGCTCGGCAATCTCCCCCATCTTGCCCGAACCGATAACAGTCGCCGGATCGAGCGAAGGACGAGATTGCATGACGCGAGCAAATACTCTGCCCCCTGCCGTATCAAGCAGGCGCTCCAGCTCATCAAGCCCCCGTTCCGCCTCATCCGGTGAGATATCACGTGTGCTGACCCCCACCAAAATCGCTACGGGACTTGCTTTTAGATCATTCAATATATCGTGTTGTTCCAAAAAGGCCATAAACACTCCTTTCTGCGAATGCTTGCATTCGCAAACAAAAAAAATGGACAGAGCACGCGTTAGCACCTGTTCTGTCCAATGATGTGTCGGTTCGATCGAACAGACGGCCTGTGGGCTATTACTTGCCGCTTGCAGCCAGTCTCTTCTTGAACTTATCCACTCTACCGCCGGCATCAACGAACTTCTGCTTACCGGTAAAGAAGGGGTGGCACTTGGAGCAGATTTCAACTCTCATCTCACCGCCCTTGGTAGAACGGCTGGTAACAGTCTCACCGCATGCGCACTTAATAACGACTTCCTCATACTTAGGATGGATTCCTGCTTGCATTTTAATAGCTCTCCTTTCTGAATTTGCTTGTGCTGCTCCGTGACCTCGGTCAGGAAAGCCTGATGGCTAAACCGCGTGCATCCTACAAAGGATTGCCGCCGCTCGTACATCGCACTTTTCTGCAACTTCTCGAATTGCTCACGAATACGGTCATTATATCACAAATGAATTGAAATTGCAAGGGGTTTTAAAAAATATTTTTGATTTTTTACAACACAAATTCCTCACAGCACCTGCCCCAATTCCTCCCGCAGCTTTGCGATGATCTTTTTTTCCAGACGCGAGATATACGACTGCGAGATACCGAGCAGATCAGCGACCTCCTTTTGGGTCATCTCTTGCTGACCGCCCAGACCGTAGCGCAGCTCGATGATGACTCTCTCCCGCTCCTCCAGCTTGGCAACGCAATCACGGATAGCCTGTCGTTCCTCGCGCTCGGCGATCTCGGTCACTACGTCCACCTCGTCACTACTCAGCACGTCCGAGAGCAGTAGCTCATTGCCGTCCCAGTCGGTATTGAGTGGCTCGTCGATGCTAACCTCTAACCGCTGACCGCTGTTTTTTCGTATGTACATCAAAATCTCGTTTTCAATGCAGCGTGAGGCATATGTTGCCAACTTGATATTTTTATCGGCACGGAAGGTGTTGACCGATTTGATCAGTCCGATGGTTCCGATGGAGATCAGATCCTCCAACCCAATGCCCGTGCTCTCGAACCTCTTGGCAATATAGACCACCAAGCGCAGATTGTGCTCGACGAGCAGCGTTTTGGCATTCTCGTCCACGCCCAATCGTTCAATCGCCGCCGCCTCATCCTCGTGTGTCAGGGGCAAGGGCAACGTGTCGGGACCGTTGATATAAAAAACATCCTCCTCCTCTTCCCTTACGCCTCGCAGCCAAGCAGCCAACCGCCGCTTTATTCTCTCTATCCACAACCACATACCTAATTCCTCCGTTATATCATCAATTCACTCGGCACCAACGCCGCGATGCCATCTTTTTTCTCGGTCAGCGCAGTCGGCGCGATCAGGGCGCTGACCTGCCGCTTGTCATGCCTGCCCACCTCGCAAAGATAAATGCGTTCGGGCGCAAAAGCGATCATCATTCGCTCGCCCAGCGCGGTTCTGGCGGGAATCAAGCGCACCGATCGAGCAACGTCCGATGGCATTGACTCGATCGCTTCAGTCACTCGATCGGATTTCACCGCGCGCAGCAGCGGCGGCGGAAGAAGGGCCGCAAGATGCACCGTATCGGCAGGAATCACAGGCTTACCGCTGATGGGATCACGCAAGAGATTGCCCGAATCGCACAGCCCCGCAAGACGCACGCTTGCCCCGTTTTGCTCGATGATCACATCCACCCGCTTGTGCGTTGTTCGCTTAAAGCAACGCCCCCACAGCGCCGTCAATACGGCAGATATGATGGCCAAAATGAAAAACAGCCAAGCGGACAGACCGTCCTCGGCAACCTGATCGGTCAGCCCCGGGATGCGGTTGAGTTGAGAATACAATAAGGTCATCGCACCACCAAGCAATACCGAGATAAGTAGATACAGCGCACAAAGACGCAACAGCGATTTCCATCTTTCATGCCGCCCCGCCATGGCAACGGCGCACAGCGCGACGCAGACAAGAGCATCGAGTAAAAACGCAGGCACCTTGCCCACCGTCAAAAACAGCACCGCTACGGCGTACACACCGCCCAGCGCTGAGGCCAACACGCCCCGCCAAAGGGAAAGCGGTCGGTGAAGCAGCCGCGCGCAAAGATAAAAACCAAGAAAGTCCATGCTGAAATTGACCAAAAACAAAAGATCGGCGTAGACCTCGCCGCCCATACCGTCGCCTCCTTCCCGTTCGTTACGTTCATTATATGCGACGCGGCGCGCGAAATATGTCCGAGAAATAAAGCGGTGAAAATTTCCCGAAAAGACAAAAAAGCCCGCCATATTGGCGGGCTTGGCTCTCTATTCATCTCACCGTCGCGTACAAATTCAGATCCCACGCGGGGATATAGGGATAGCGGCGCACGTACAGACGGTATTCGGGGCACAGTGCCTTAACCTGCAAAATCAGCTCGTGCAGATCCTCGGTGCGGTGATAAAGGGAGATGAGCAGGTCGGGCTTGTACTCGCGGATGGTGCGTGCACTGCCCTCCAGAGCTTCCTTCTCGCTTCCTTCGACGTCGTATTTGATATAGTCGACGCGTTCACCCGCCTTGCGATCGTCAATGGCCATGGCCTTGACCTCGATCGTGCGGCGCGCTTTGCCGTCGGTGTCCACACCCGCGTTGCGGTTGCCGCTGTCCTCAAAGATCAACGTCGTCGTTTTGTTCCAAACGGCGGCGTTGATGGGCTTCACCCTCGCTTCACTCTCGGCGTATGCGCTCAATTTTCGGAAGTTGCGGCGGTCGGGCTCAAACGCCCAGATGCACTCCATATGGGGGCAAAGTTCGATCAGCTCGCGCGCTGTGTCGCCGTCGTAAGCACCTGCATCGACGGCAACCTTGTAGTCATCCAAATGTAACAGCTCGCGCATGACGCTCTCGCGATTGTCCTGCGTAGAAAGTAGCACGTCAAGGCGGCCCGTGCGGCGAAATTCGACTACGCCACGAAACACCTCGCGCGATCTATCGTCGGCAAGCGCATCGCAAGCGGCCTGCAATTCATCCGCGTGTTCTCGTTCGTAAGCTTCGCAAAACAGCGTATCTCCCTTGACGGGCACGTCGGGAATATAGGTCTCGCACACGCTTGCCACGTGAGCGATGTTGTTCATAACGTCAGGCAATGAAGAAGCAAAGGAGACAAGCACAACGAGATTTTCCGCGCCGTACTGTTCACACACGTCCGAAAAACGACGCACGATCTTGCCGTGGAACTGCTGTCCACGCACGAAATCGTCACTGGCGAAGAATTCCTTGACCTCGATGCCGTACTTTTCACACACCGCGAGTATTTTATCCGCGCCGTTGCCCATGCCGTACATGACGACGGTCTTGTCCGTCACGGCCAGCCTTTGCCATAAATCCATCTCTTGCTCCTCCGATTTTCACCACGCCCGTTGACATTTTTGCCGCAGCGTGGTATACTCTACTTGTATTATATCACAAAATCCGCCACCGTGCAAGAGCACGAGCGCACAAAGGAGAACTATCATGAACGATTGCCTGTTTTGTAAGATCATCGCAGGGGTGATCCCTTCCAAAAAAGTGTACGAGGACGAAAGCGTCTACGCCTTCTACGACATCGCGCCCCAGGCGCCCGTCCACATTCTCATTATTCCCAAGACGCATATCGCGTCCGCGGACGAGGTGACGGCGGAAACCGCGAACCTTGTCGCCGCCGTCTTTACGGCTATCCCCAAGATCGCCCAGGCCGCAGGACTTGAAAACGGTTACCGCGTCATCACCAACGTAGGCGAGGACGGCTGCCAGAGCGTCAAGCACTTGCACTTCCACCTGCTGGGCGGCAAGAAGCTGAGCGAGAATATGGCGTAAAAGAGAAAACAGGGCTGCGAGTAGCCCTGTTTTTGTTATGTTATTCGTTGATGGGCACATCGCCGTCCGAGCAGTGGACGACGGTTGCGGGTACGCCCTCGTTCCAGCCCTCGCCCTTTTCAATCGCCGCCCATTGCGCCTTGGTACCGGCAAATCGGATAGTTTCAAGGCGAGTGCATCCGGCCAAGGCGCCGCTTTGAATTTTCTCCAAGCTGTCAGGCAATTCCAACGCTGTCATGTATTTAGCGCTGTGATTACTCAAATACCACAGAGAATCAAAGTACTGATCCTCTTCCAGAAGATCTCTGGTCATCAAAATCAATTCTTCATAGGCTTGCTCTTTATCGGCTTCGGTGTAAGAAAATTTCGCCAGCCATTCGGACAACTGTGAAAGCTCCTCCTGCGTGATATCCGTCTTGACGTTATATATCACCGCATGGTCAACCAAAGGAAAATGTTCACGTAGCACATATTTCGTCTTTTCGGTTTTCGCCAGTGCAAGATTCTGTTCTTCAAAGCAAAATTGGATGCACGCTTGGGCTTCGTTCTTTTCCTTTTGCGTAAGATTACTCTCCTCAATCGAAGCCATCAAGGCTTCGTACGCCGCTTGAGTCATCACACAGGGAACGTTAGGAACATCAAGCGAGCGAAACGCCAAATATTCTCCTCTCCACAATTCCGTCACCGCTTTACCATACGACGTTTGGGGAATGACGAGTGTGTAATCCTGGGTAACGTTCGGGTTGAAAATAATATTGGAAACGACAACCTTACCGCTCCACGACTGATAGGACAAAGAATAGGGCTCGTCCCCAAAGACAGCGGCAACAACCTCGTCGGGCGTTTTGGGCTCCTGTGACACTTCCGTCGGTTTGCAGGAAATGAGGCTCAAGAGCAGTATCACGCTTACAAGCCAAAAAGCAAACATACGAATGCGAAACAGATACTTCATATATGATCCTCCCTACATCATTTTTGTAACTCCATTATACCATAAACATATATCCGTTTCAAGCATTTATGCAAAAAAACGAAAATCCCGACCGTAAAGTCGGGATTTTCGTCATTATCTTAACACGCCCACGCCATACACCTTCTCAAAGCAGGCCTTACACAGCTTTTGGCGACTGCCGTAGGGCAAGATGCCGCCACACATGGTACAGCGCTTGGCGTAGCGGCGCTTGCCGCGCTGAAGCTGCTCGTCGATGGCATCCTCCAGCTCGCGCCGACGGCGGGTGAGGTATTCGTAGTCGTAATGCCGCCCCATGCGCCGTCCAAATTGGAAATACAGGTCGAGACAACGGTACTCGGTCTCGAGCTTGCGCAGATCCTGTGATTGGCACATTTCGGGCGGAGTCAGCTCCATCGAGCGCAGATATTCGCCGCAATAGGAAATCCATTGGGCGACCATAGCCTCGTTTTTGATATTGACCGAGCAGGTGATCATGCGATAGAGCGTTTGCTTGTCCAGCACGCCAAAGGTCACGCGGTCGGCTGTGGCCAGCGCATCATGCAACGTAAGTATCTCTCCCACGTCCATCTTTTGATAAAAGCCGGCCGTTTCGGTCTGTGACCAGTCGGTCATGATGCGGCGGAGTGAGCTTTCCATGTTCATCAGAATTTCCGGGAAACCGAGATAAGCTGTGGTAATGGGCTCGACCGTCGCGTTAAGTCCTGCGCGAATCACGTCGGCATCCTGCATGGCCATGACGATACCCTCGTCGAAAATGCCGAAGCGCCCTGCTCTTCCCGCAATCTGCTTGATCTCGCTCGGCTTGAGCAAACGGTATTCCACGCCGTCGAACTTGCGGCTTTCAACGAAAATGACGCGCTGAATGGCCAGATTCATTCCCATGCCAATGGCATCGGTGCTGACGACCACCTGCGTCTCGCCCTCCATAAAGCGACGCACCTGCTCGCGCCGAGAAGCGGGCGGCAGATCGCCATAGATGACGCTGGCGCGTATCTTCATGCCATCAAGCTCTGCGGCAAGCTCCAACACGGAACGACGGGAAAAGACGATCAGCGCGTCGCCCGGACACACGTCCTTGAGATGGAAACGCCCCGGTCGAAAGGTCAGCGGCGTTTTGCGCTCATGGTAAATCACCTGCACCATGTCTCCGCATTCCTCGATCATGCGAAGCACCAGATCCTCAGCCTCGGGCGCCAAGCAAACGTGAATTTCGTCAGCAGCCACACCGAGGATGGCTTTGGTCCAGTTGTGTCCGCGGAAGGGATCGGACAACATTTGGGCTTCGTCAATAACGGCCACGTCGTACAGCTTGGTGCTGTCCATCATCTCGATGGTACAGGCCGTAATGCCCGCCTCCTCATCGATAAACGCCTCCTCGCCTGTGACCATCGAGCACGGGATGTCCTCTGCGCGGAAGCGGTCATATATTTCAAGGGCAAGCAGACGCAAGGGACCCAAATATACGCCCGACTCGGCCGTTTTTAAGCGTTCGAGTGCATCGTAGGTCTTACCGCTGTTGGTAGGACCGACGTGCAAATAGAACTGTCGCTTCATGCCTCGCGCCAACGGATATTCCTCCTTGGGCGCAGACGTGGGAGAAAGCTGCTCCATGCGGCGCAAAAACTCCTGCATCTGACGCTCGCGGCGCTTTTTCTTTTGCAGCTCCTGCGTCAGCATAGTGCGAAATTGGTCACTGCTCTCGGTAGCCAGCACATCGCGCTCCCACCAGAAGCGCTCGCTGATCGCCCCGCCCTTTCCGTCAGGCACGTTGACACGTCCTGCAGGCGGCAATAGCTGCTTGCGCATTTCTACGCTCCAACCACGGCTTTCCAGCTCGCTTTGCAGGATCTGCCTTCCTGTCTTGGGCTTTTTGCTATGTCCGCGACCGCGGTGATGATAGTGCCGTCTTTTAGCGCACATACGCGACCTCCTTTCTATACAAGGCGAGAGGGGAAACCGCAAGCGGGTCTCCCCAGAATTTCACATTATTTTTTAGGATTTTTCAATTCCACCGTTTCCAATACTCGCAGACCGTACTTTGCCGCAAATTCTTCACCTGCGCGCAATGCCTCGGGATCAGCTACGTCCTTGACATGGTGCGCATCACAGCCGATGACGGCATCGTTGCCTACCTCAGCCGCGATGCGGTAAAAGCGGTCGGACGGATAGTGCCGTTTTCCCATAAGGCCAAGTAAATTGATCTCGACGGGAATATTCATGCTCTTACATCCCTCGCACAGACGCTTCATGTGCTTGTAATACACATTTTCATCGCCCGTAAAATTGTACACGTCAGGGTGAGCTAAGTAGGTATACTTACCCGTTGACAAGCCCTCGAGCACTTGATCGACATAGCGCGTGATGTAAGCTTCGTCCGTCACAGGCGTCGCCGCGTAGGAGGAAGCTTCGTTGTCGATAAAATGCTGACCAAGAATCATATAGTCGTAATCGTACGGTGCGAGCAGGTCAAGCATAGCGTCAAAATACGCAGGATAGTATTCCGCTTCAAAGCCAATCAGAATCTCAATGCGGTCTTTATATTCCTCGCGCAGTGCTTGAAGCGTGCGGACATAGTCCTCCAGCTCCTCAATGCGTATCCGAAAGCCGGATTGATGACCGTCGGGAAACGGCATAGGAACATGGTCCGAAAAGCCCATAACCGTCAGTCCCTCGGCTATTGCTTTTTCAATATAGTCCCGTTCCACACCGCTTGCATGATGGCAGCGGAAGGTATGGGTGTGGTAATTGGCAATCATATTTGTTTTCCCTTTGCTTTCTTACTTTTTCTTGAACAATTTGTTGTACTGTGCTTGCAGGTCATCCAATCCAAACTCCTTGCGGTATTGCAGCAGCTTTTCATTTAGTGCGCTGAGCTTTTGCTTGAGCTCCTTGCGGCGTCCAAAAGCGGTCAGAGGGGCACAGCGCAGCTCCTCTTCCCATGCTTTGCGATCATTTTCAAATTGCGCCTCGTAAGCATCGTATCTTTCACGAGCATCCTCCAAACGCATTTCCAGCTCTGCCAGATCCAGCTCGTAAAGCTCGCGGTCAATTTCTCGCTTGCGCTCACGATGGAACCAGCCCAAGCCACCCCGTTCATATTCAAGTGCCTGACGGTCATTGCGCAAGCGGTCCTCATAGGCGATACGCTCAAGGAAATATTCATACAATTCCATATACGCATGGTGCTCGACGCTGACAGCGCAATGCTTACCTCCATGCTCGCAGTACCACGTCCACGCTCGCTGATAGTATGGCTGATATCGACGAATCCATGCCTTACACTTGTCGGCAAGCTCGATGCGACGGAAGAGATAATCCTTATAGATAAATTCGTCGCAAAAATAGAATTGCTCAAACGGATAGCGAAGATCGACGGTTCCTTCTCCCTGTGCAATATGAAGCAGCTCCGCAAAGAACATATCTTCATGTAACGAAATCTGTATAGGCTCATGCTTTGCCACACCGTTGAGCTCGTCATTGATGAAGTCAAATGCCCCATCCAACAGTTCGTCGTCACATTCGATCCAACCGAACCATTGCTCAAGCGTCTGCTCCGAGCCCGTGCAAAAAACGTGAGAGATCTGACGGTACGCATCGGGACGGGCGCGGCAGGCTTGTAGTGCCCCGCGCAACAGCTCGTTATATTCTTCTCTTGACACGTCGTTCATCCGTGCCGCATCGACAAAACGCAGAACGGGAAGCAGGCAACGGTTGACTTCCATGCGATTCCACGAAACATTAGCGCTTTCAAGCGCCTTTTTGTGTTGTTCCATACGGCCCCCCTGTTTTTTGCTACGAATATGCAATAGTGTCATCCATTCAATGAAAAGTATACCATAAATCGCGGGATGTGTCAATGTTTGCCGGTGTGGCAATATAAATTTTATCTTCTTTTTTTCTTTGTCTTGCAATCCGACAAAAAATTTGGTATACTTGATAAAAATACGATATTGGAGATTTGATCATGAACCAACGTACCCGCCTTGTGCGCTTTTCTGCTTGGTTATTACTGCTTTGTCAATTATTCGTTTTGATCGGTTGCAAGCCGCCCGTCGCAGACACGCCCCAGGATCAAGAGCCGCGTCCCCCGTTTGAGAACTGCGTCCATATCGACACGGATGACAACGGGCATTGCGATACTTGCGGCATCACGGTGCTGGTTGTGCTCGACTTTTACGCCATCAACGACCTACACGGCAAATTTGCCGATGGTGACAACCACCCCGGCGTTGACGAGCTGACCACCTATCTCAAGACAGCCATTGCCGCCGATGACAGCGCCATTCTGCTTTCCTCGGGTGACACCTGGCAAGGTAGCTCAGAGTCCAATTTGACCCGTGGGCTGATCCTGACCGATTGGATGAATGCGCTGGACTTTGCTTGCATGACGCTGGGCAATCATGAATACGATTGGGGCGAGGAGGCCATCGAGCAAAATGCCGAGGCTGCCGAGTTTCCCTTTTTGGCCATTAACGTTTACGACCGCGCCACCAATAAGCGCGTGGATTATTGTGAGCCTTCCGTTCTAATCGAGCAGGATGGCCTTATCATCGGCATCATCGGTGCCATAGGCGATTGCTATTCATCCATCGCTCCCGACAAAGTCGAGGATGTTTATTTCAAAACGGGAAGCGATCTGACCTCGCTGGTCAAGGCAGAATCTGAACGCTTGCGCTCGCTTGGAGCAGATTTGATCGTCTATTCTTTGCACGACGGCTACGGTAAAAGCAGCTACGATGACGTTTCTGTCATTCCCACCTCCAAGCTTTCCTCTTACTATGACATATCCCTGTCCGACGGCTACGTCGATCTGGTATTTGAGGGACACACCCATCAAAGATACGTCTATAAGGACGAGCACGGTGTGTACCATCTGCAAAACGGCGGTGATAACAAAGGCATCTGCCACGTAGAGCTGTCTGTCAATCCCCTCAATGACACCTGGAGCATCCGCGAGGCTGAATTCGTTTCGACAAGCAGCTACAGCTCGCTTGCCGACGACCCCATTGTAAATGAGCTGATGGAAAAATACGAGGAACAGGTTTCGATCGGCGCAACGGTATTGGGCAAAAATGCCGTCTCGCGCGACGGCAGCACGTTGCGTTCTTTGGTTTCCAAGCTATATTATGACTTTGGAGTAGAACAATGGGGCGAGCAATACGACATCGTACTGGGCGGTGGCTTTTTGTCTGTCCGCAGTCCCGGCTATTTGCCGGCGGGAGAGGTAACCTACAGCCAATTGCAGGCAGTTTTTCCTTTTGACAACCGCATTGTTCTCTGCTCTGTCAAGGGACGCGATCTATCCTCAAAATTCTTCTACACATCCAACAGCAATTACTTTATTTATTACGACGATTACGGCGCTTCGGTCAAGAAAAATCTCGATCCGAACGCAACTTACTACATCATCGTCGACAGCTATACCTCCTCCTACGCGCCCAACCGACTGACGGTGGTCAAAGAATTTGAAGCCGACTATTTCGCCCGCGATCTGTTGGCAGAGTATATCAAGGCGGGCGGTCTTCAATCAAAATAATATCAGACAACGGACTGCCCCACCCAAGTGAGACAGTCCGTTGTTTTTTATTATTGATTCTTCATAGCCTTTTCGACCTCTTCCACACGGCGGCTGAGCGGTGGGTGGCTATATTCGAGTACGACGTTGAGCGCTGAAGGGGCAAGATGCGCGAAATTATTTTTAGCCAACTTTTTGAAAGCCGTGATCATGGCCTCGCCATAGCCTTCCTTTACCGCTTGACGATCTGCACGGTATTCGGCACGGCGACTGACCGCGTTCATAAGCAATCCCGTCAGCGGTTGGAGGATTCCAAGTCCAATGCCTGTGAGAATATAGGCAAAGCCGTAGTTGACATCCTCAAAGCCAAAGGCGGTATGTAACAGCGGCTCGCGGACGGTAATCCAAACGACAAGCCCCATCAACAGTAAATTGACGATATTCAATATCTGGCGTTTGAGCACGTCCTTGTGTAATCCGTGACCCAGCTCATGAGCGAACACGGCGCAAATCTCATCCGGCGTCATAGCGTTGAGCAGATTGTCAAACAAAACGATAGTCTTCATCTTGCCGAAGCCGGTAAAATATGCATCCAGCTTGGTGGTTCGACGCGAAGCATCCATGACCTCAATCGCCTTGACCTTGTAGCCATGCTTGGTCAAAAGAGCCATCAGACGGTCCTTGAGCTCGCCCTCCTCAAGCGGCACGAACTTATTGCCGATGCGGCTGAATACAGGATACATAAACGTGATCACCAACGAAATCAAGAACATTGCGCCCGCAAACAGCAAAATCAGATAATCGCCCGTGCGGCTGTGAGCGAAGTACATCAGCCACGCAAGCCCCAGCGAGAAAATGATTTCAAGAATCGCAGAGCGGATTCTGTCAAAAATAAACGTCTTGACCGTCGAGCGGTTGAAGCCGTATTTTTGCTCGATCACCATAGTCGCGACGTAGCTTCTAAAAATCTCAATGACAATGCCCACCGCGCTTTCCAGCAGTACAACAGCAAGCAACTGCCAAAAGGCGCCTGCGGGAAACAGTGCGGCAAATGCGGCGTACGCCTCGGTACACAGCAGTGCCAGTGAGACCAGACAAGAAACGATACCCGATACCAACGCAAGTCTGCCGTGCTCGGCACCGTATTTTTTCCATTTTTCATATGTTTCGGCATCGTATACATTCGCAACGTTTTCCGGCGTGGGATTGTTTGCCGAGCGATATTCGACAATACTCAACACGATCTTATACAGCCCGCCCAAGATCACCAGTAATAAAACTCCGATTTTCAGTGTCATATGAAGCCCTCCACACGAATAAAGTTGAACAATCTATTTCATACGTAGATATTCTGCTTTAATTATAGCAAATGCAGTGCGACATTTCAAGTTTTTTCAAAAATTATTGTTCAAAAGATCGTCTCCCTTCTGCGAGACTTGTTTTTCTATTGACAATATGCTCGTTTTTGTGCTATACTACATTGTGCTTTCGACAAGGAAGCAAGTAAGGAGTGAGTAGTATGAACGCCATTCAAACAGAGCATCTGACGAAATTTTACGGCAAGACGAGGGGTATCGAGGACGTGTCGCTATCGGTAGAAGTGGGGGATTTCTTCGGCTTTATCGGCCCCAATGGCGCAGGAAAGAGCACGCTTATCCGCACGCTGCTTGGTTTGATCGCGCCTACTGCGGGTCGTGCCGAGCTCTTTGGCAGAGATGCCATCAAATGCAGGATCGAAAATTTGAACGACATCGGCTATCTTCCCTCCGAAGCTACCTTTTATAGTGGCATGAAAGTAGGTGAGCTGCTCAAGCTGTCTGCCAACTTGCGAAAATGTGATTGTACCGAGCAGGCGCGTGAGCTGTGCGAACGTCTTGAGCTTGACACCTCGCGCAAGATCGATGAGCTCTCTCTGGGCAATCGCAAAAAAGTGGGCATTGTCGCCGCCCTTCAGCACAATCCCAAGCTCTATATTCTTGATGAGCCGACCAGCGGTCTTGACCCGTTGATGCAAAAAGAATTTTTTACCATATTGCAAGAGCGCAATGAACAGGGCGCGACGATCTTCTTGTCCTCGCACGTGCTGTCCGAGGTCATGCGTTATTGTAACCGCGCTGCGGTAATCAGAGAAGGACATTTGATTGTTTCAGATACGATTCAAAACCTCAAGCAAATCGGAGCCAAGCGAGTAGTGCTGCACGGTACCACTATGCCGCCCTTGATCCCGGGTCTGAAGCACACCCGCGCCAAGGGAAAAACGGTACAGTTCATGTATAACGGCCAAACCGATGTCCTTTTGCAGGCCTTGGCTCGTATGTCACTTGAGGATGTCAGCATCACCGATCCCGATCCCGAGGAGATTTTGATGCACTATTACGAGAGCGCAAAGGAGGCAAACTGATATGACATTGCTTTTACATGAGCTCAAACGCAACAAGCTGTCTCTCATTATTTGGTCTGCCGCCGTCGCCTTTATGTTGGGCGTGTGCGTATTGATCTACCCCGAGATGGCTGAACAGATGAAGGAAATGAGCGATATGTTCGCCAACATGGGCGCGCTGTCCGATGCCTTCGGCTTGGATCAGCTTGGCTTTAAGGATTTTATGGGCTATTTCGCGTTGGAATTTGGTGAGATGCTGTGCCTTGGCGGCGGCTTATTTGCCGCGATTTTGGGTGCAGGTATGCTTGCAAAAGAAGAAAAAGATCACACGGCAGAGTTTCTGCTTACGCATCCCATCTCACGCGTCAGCGTGGTAACAAGCAAACTGCTTGCGGTGCTGATTCAGGTCGTTGTGCTCAATCTCTCCACACTTATCGTGACGCTTATCTGCATTCTTGCCATCGGCGAGCAGCTTCAAGCAGGTACACTCGCGTTGCTGTTTTTAGCCGCGCTCATATTACAGTTGGAAATCGCAGCCATTACCTTTGGTCTGTCTTCCCTTCTGCGCCGCGGCGCTCTTGGCCTTGGCCTTGGTCTTGCGCTTGGATTTTACTTTATGAACCTTGTAGCCAATTTGTCCGAGCAGTTGGAATTTGTCAAGTATATTACTCCCTACGGATACGCAGATGCGGCGCATATCGTCAGTGAAGGACGTATCGAGATCAAATATCTTGCCGTTGGACTGATCGTATCGGCAGCGAGCATCGCACTGGCCTATAAAAAATACACGTCCAAGGATATTGCGTAACATAAAAGTAAGCTGACGAGTGAATCAATCACTCGTCAGCCTCTTTTTTGTTGTTTCGATTTTTAAACAGCGGCTCGTCTTTGGCATACAGCCACGCGCCGACCGCCATGATGGCCAGGGCGATAAAATAAGTATATTGCGGCATCTGACCGAAAATAATCAGCGAAAGCAACGCTCCGATAAAGGGAGCAACGGCATAATAGGCGCTGGTGCGCGCCGCGCCGAGCAGCCGTTGGGCATGGACGTAAAAGAAAATGCTCAAGCCGTAGGCAATAAAACCAACGATCAACACGGCAATCACGCTCCAAAGTACACCAACGCGCTCGCCAAGGCAAAGACCGATAACGAGCGAGCCAAGCCCCGAAAAGATGCCTTTGACAAGCACAATGAGCAGCGGATCCTTGCCCGAAAGACGGCGGGTGCAGTTATTCTCCACGCCCCAGCAAACACAGGCGAGCAGAACGAACAGCGAGCCGACCGAAAAATCAAGACTTGCCATATCCTCAAAGGACAACAGCGCACAGGACAGCGTCACGCACAAAATCCCCATCCAGAGACGAGGGCTGATTCGTTCCTTGAACACCGCCAAAGCGATCAGTGCCGTAGCCACGATCTCAAAATTGTTTAAAAGTGAGGCGTTGGCGGCCGTAGTATACGACAGTCCCAATAATAAGAAAATGGGCGCGGCAATATCCAAGACGACCATCGCAATCGTATAAGGCAAATCCGCCTTGGTCAGTGCCTGCTCGTCCGATATCCCTCCTTTTGCCTTGCGGCCAAGAGCGATCGCCCCCATTCCGATTCCTGCACCAAGATACAAAAAGCCCGCCATCAGAGTGGGTGGCATAAAGTCAAGTAACAGCTTAGACAAAGGAGCATTGATTGCATACAACGCGGCCGCCAATACGGCAAGAAAAATACCCTTATTCATACATTTTTGCATTGTTTTTCAATTTCACTTCACCATACCGTAGCCGCCTGCGTACTTACTGACCTCGGACGCAACGACAAACACCTTATTGTCACAGCACCGGCGAATATCGCGAAGCACGTGCGGCGTTTCCTTTCTGGGAAGTACGATAAAGATCATATTCATTTTGTCCTTGGAGCCATGCCCCTCGAATACGGTGTAGCCGCGATCGTTTTCTTTGAGATAAGCGGTGATCTTCTTTGTGCTATCGTCACTGGCGATCAATTCCAGGTTGGACGTACCCAGCGCAATCTTATTTTCAATAGTTGAGCCAAGGAACAGACCTGTGGCATAGCCCACGCAATAAAACAGCAAAAGCAAAAGATTGTCTCCCAGCGTGCTGATAATGGTAGATATCACAAGTCCCCAAATGGTACATTCGACAAAGCCAAGCCCCGCTGCCTTGAGGCGTTGCCCCTTGACCATCATGCAGGTTTTGAGCGACTGAATGGTAATTTCAATAATTTTAGCGACGCAAACGATCAAACAAACCAAAGCAGGATGGATCGATGCTAAAAACTCGGACATTTTGTTTTCTCCTTTTTATTTGGTATCACTCTGCCAATATTATACCACACTCTCCCTGATATTGCAACGCAATTGCAGAAAAAGCAAAATCCTGTATTGAATTCGCCCCTACCTTATGGTATAATAAATTATATTTCATGCTTCAGAAAGGAGATGGCGTATGAGAAAAAAGCTGACCATTGGCATTCTCGCCCACGTAGACGCGGGTAAAACTACGCTCTCCGAAGCATTGCTTTACCGTTCGGGCGTGATTCGAACGCTTGGCCGGGTTGATCATAAAAACACCTATCTGGATACCTTCTCGGTGGAACGCGAGCGCGGCATCACCATTTTTTCCAAGCAAGCTCGCTTTTCAAGTGAAAACTGCGACTTTATCTTACTGGACACGCCGGGGCACGTGGATTTTTCCGCCGAAACCGAACGAACGCTTGCCTTGCTTGATTATGCAGTCCTCGTTGTCAGCGCGCCCGATGGGATACAAAATCATACGCGCACGCTCTGGAATTTATTGGATTTTTACGGTGTTCCTACCTTTATTTTTGTCAACAAAACTGACATTTGCATCAAATTGCAAGAGGACATCGAGGCGGAGCTGATCAAGACTCTCTCGCCACATTGCTCCGCCTTTTGGGAAACACAAAGCAAAGCCGAGCTGGACGAGCGTCTGGCATTAAAGCATGAGGACTTTCTTGAGAGCTTTCTTGCAGGCGATCCCATCGAGGAGTGCGATATCGCCACGCTGATCAGCAATCGTTCCCTCTTCCCTTGCCTGTTCGGCTCGGCACTTAAGATGGAGGGAATTGACTTTTTGCTTGACACGTTGGATCGCTACACGCTCGCCCCTATCTACGACACAACCGAATTTGGCGCCAAGGTCTATAAAATCGCATACGCGGCCGGCACGCGTCTGACTTACATGAAGATCACGCGCGGCAGCCTTTCGGCACGCGACGAGCTGTCTTACTGCTCGACCGACGGTCAGAAAATATCCGAAAAGGTGAGCCAACTGCGCCTGTACTCGGGAGACAAATTTGACCAAGTGGAGCGCGTAACAGCAGGCGAAATTTGCGCTGTGATTGGGCTGTCCGCAACCTACGTTGGCCAAGGATTGGGGCTTGAAAGCGACGGTTGCCGTCCTATCCTTGAACCCGTGCTGTCCTATCGTATCGCATTGCCACCCGAATGCTCTCCTGTCGTCTACTTTCCCAAGCTCAAGCAACTTGAGGAAGAAGATCCCTCTTTGCATCTTTGCTGGAATGAAGAGCTACAGCAGATCGAGGCGCGTCTGATGGGCGATATTCAGATCGAGCTGCTCGGACGCATGATCAAAGATCGCTTTGGAATCGAATGTACCTTTGACACGGGTAATATTCTATATAAAGAAAAGATTGCCGCTAAGACGATAGGTATCGGACATTTTGAGCCGTTACGCCATTATGCTGAAGTGCAGCTATTGCTTGAGCCACAGCCACAAGGCACAGGACTAATCTTTGACAGCCGCCTGCCCGAAAATACGTTGGACACCAACTGGCAACGTCTCATTCTCTCGCATTTGTATGAAAAAGACCATCGCGGCACCTTGATCGGCGCGACACTGACTGACACCAAGATCACGCTGGTCGCAGGCAAAGCTCACCTCAAGCATACCGAGGGCGGCGATTTTCGTCAGGCGACCCTACGTGCCGTGCGCCAAGGTCTGATGCGCGCAGGATGTATTTTGCTTGAGCCATATTACAAGTTCCGCTTGGAGGTTCCAAGCGCACAGGTTGGTCGTGCCATGTCCGATCTTCAACTGCGCTGTGCTGACTTTTCCCTTGAAGCCTCCGACGATACCACTACCGTAATTTGCGGTCGTGGACCTGCCGCAACGCTGCATGACTACACACGCGAGCTGATTTCCTATACACGCGGCGCAGGACGGCTGTTTTGCACGCCGGACGGCTACGATCCATGCCACAATCAAGAGGAAATCGTCAAAAACGCTGCTTACGATCCCGAAGCCGATATGGAAAACACGCCGCACTCCGTCTTTTGCGCCCACGGCGCCGGCTTTGTCGTTCCTTGGCAGGAAGTCGAGCAATACAAGCATTTAGATGCGTCAGCCGCATTGACCGCGTCTGCCGACGCCATTTTGCCGCGAGCAACTCGTATCGCCAAGCAATATCAGCTCAGTGAGGAAGATCTGGAGGCCATCATGCTGCGCGAGTTCGGTCCCATCCGCCGCAAGCGATACAGTGAGCCCAAACTCACGCTGGCAACCCAAGGCTCAAAAAAGCCAGCCAAAAAGCCCGTTGCTCCTCAAAGGCATATGCACATCATTGACGGCTATAACGTCATTTACGCTTGGGATGCCTTAAAGGAGCTCGCCGAGTTTAACCTGGAAAAAGCAAGGGAAACTCTAACGGATATTCTGATCAATTTTGTGGCATTCACCAAGACCGAAGCGACACTGGTATTTGACGCCTATCTGGTCAAGGACGGCATGGGCTCGGACAGAATGCAAAACGGTGTTCACGTCGTGTATACCAAAGAAAATCAGACCGCAGATGCCTATATTGAACAAATGATGCATGAGCTGGGTCCCAACTATCACATCAAGGTAGTCACAGGCGACCGCCTGTTGCAGTTTTCTGCCGTTCACTCGGGCATATCGCGTATGACAGCCAAGGAATTCGAAGATGAGGTTACCGCCATCGGCAACGAAATTACCGATTTTATCCGAAAGCTGGAACAGTCCCGACCATAAAACAAGACCACCGTTTTCGGTGGTCTTGTTTTCATTACAGTAGCTTGAAATGCTTTTTGTGGCTTTCCAATACCCCCTGCGCGCGTAGCCGGCTGATCTCGGCGGACAATCCGCTACGGTCAACCTCCAGATAGTCAGCCAATTCTTGACGGTCAAACGGAATGTCAAACGAATCGCGCCCTGCCCGTCTGGCCTCCCGCATGAGATACGCCATTAGCTTGTCTTTGGTCGTTCTCTTGGCAATAATGTCCAGCTTTTGATGGAACAATATAGACTTTTGCGCCAAATCCTTCATCAAATTAAAAATGAGCTGTTGATGAAAGCCGCAGTTATTTGAGCAGGTGTGCAAAATATGTGCGCTATCGATCAGCATAATCTCGCTGGGCTCGCCTGCGATTACGGACACGGGCAAAGTGGATTGCTCAGCGCAGGCAAAAGCCTCGGCAAACACCTGCGATTGCCCAATGTTGCTGAGAATGCTACGATTACCGTAATAATCGACTTGAATGATCTGCACCGAGCCCGAGAGTACGATACCGATGTATTTTGCCGCATTTCCTTCGGCCATGACCGTGTATTTTTTGTCGAAAAAATCGACCTTCGCGTCAAGACAACTGAGCATACGCAACAGATCATCATCCGTAATTTGGTTAAATAGCGGACATTTTTTTAAAATTTCCAGATATTTTTTCAAAAAAAGCTCCTTTTTGTTGAAAAATCAACAGACTTGATGTCACTATTATAGTACAATATGGGTATAAAAGCAAGAGAAATTCTGAAATTTTTCACGGGAGACAAAAATGATCCGTAAAATTATCAAAATAGACAGAGAAAAATGCAACGGCTGTGGCGCTTGCGCGGCGGCTTGCCATGAAGGAGCCATCGAAATGGTTGACGGCAAAGCTGTGCTCACTCGCGAGGATTACTGCGACGGTTTGGGCGATTGCTTGCCCTCCTGCCCGACGGGGGCAATTATCTTTGAGGATCGTGAAGCCCCTGCATATAACGAGGAGGCCGTGCGTCAAGCAAAAATGAAAAAGCAAGGAATCAAGCTCCCTTGCGGTTGCCCCGGCACACAGTCCAAGACCATCAAGCGCGACACTCCTATATCGGTCTGCAAGCCGCAATCCGTGACGAGCCAGCTATCGCAATGGCCTTGCCAAATCAAGCTCGTCCCTGCCCACGCGCCCTATTTTGACGGTGCCAATTTACTCATTGCCGCCGATTGCACCGCCTACGCTTACGGCAACTTCCATAATGAGTTCATTCGCAATCGCATCACGCTGATCGGCTGTCCCAAATTGGACGAAGGCGATTATGCCGAAAAGCTGACACGCATCATTGCTGAAAACGACATCAAAAGCGTGACTGTCGTCCGCATGGAGGTTCCTTGCTGCGGTGGCATTGAAAACGCGGTCAAACGAGCATTGCAGGCAAGCGGTAAATTTATACCCTGGCAGGTCGTCACCATTTCCACCGACGGACACATTCTTGATTGATTTTTTTGCAAAATCCGCTTGAAAACTATCACAAATATGCTATAATAAAGATATCAAAAACAAGCAGAGGTATTCAGATATGATCATTACAAACGATATCAAGTATATCGGCGTTAACGACCACGCCATCGATCTGTTTGAGGGACAATACGTCGTCCCCAACGGTATGGCATATAACTCTTACGCCATCTTGGACGACAAGATCGCCATTATGGATACAGTCGATGTCAACTTTACCCACGAGTGGCTTGATAACATTCAGAACGCTTTGGGCAACCGCACCCCCGACTATCTCATCGTTCAGCACATGGAGCCCGACCACTCGGCTAACATTGTCAATTTCATCAAGGCCTACCCCCACGCGACCATTGTCTCGTCGGCCAAGGCGTTTGCCATGATGAAAAACTTTTTTGGTAACGATTTCGCCGACAAGCGCATTGTTGTCGGCGAGGGCGATACTCTCTCGCTAGGCAAGCACACGCTGACCTTTGTCGCCGCTCCCATGGTGCATTGGCCCGAGGTCATCGTCACCTACGACAGCACCGACAAGGTTCTGTTCTCTGCGGACGGATTCGGCAAGTTCGGCGCAATGGATGCGGATG
>JAFVZV010000059.1 GCA_017507985.1 Clostridia bacterium | reverse complement strand
GACCAAACTTAAATCATTAAAAACAAATAATTCTAACCATTTTGGTCGCATGAAAATCCCCGACAGATGAAAATCTGTCGGGGGATTTCTATTTGTGGCGGGAGCAAGCCCCCGCCCTACGGGTAAATGCCAAACTTCCTTATGAGAACCTGTCTTTACCGTCCTTTTTCTTTCAACACCAATTCCTCGATCGCCTGTCCGACGCCGCCCTCGTGCGCGGCGATGGAAACGAAATCTGCCAGCGGCAAAACGTCAGGATGCCCGTCTCCCATCACGACGGCTATGCCTGCCGCGCGCAGCATCTCCATGTCGTTGAGGCTGTCTCCCATGGCGATGACGTGGTCGTCTGCAATGCCCAAACGATCCTTGAGGAAATCCATGGCGGTTGCTTTGCTGAGCCCTTTAGAGGATACCTCGGCATAGGTGGGATGGCTGATCACATTGACGTGCGTGGCAAGCGTTTCAATCGCCTCGGTGGTAAGGGGCTTGGTAAAGCTGATCTTACTGACGCGCAGCTCGGGATAGCGTTGTTCCATATCTTCCGCACTTTTCACGGCAGGGCGGTTTTGTCCCCATAGCGGATGCACGTGCTCGGAGTGATAATTCAAAAGCATCTGCTCTCCCTCTAAAATCAGTCCGATCTCGACCTCGTCTGCTACCTGCATGGTGTATGCGATTTCCTGTTTCGTCATGGCGTGTGAGAACAGAACCTCACCATCCATTTCGATATATGAGCCAAGTCCTGCGACGACGCCCGTCAATGGAATGTCTTTCAAGTGGGAAAAGGGGATGTTGCCCTTAGATCGTCCCGTGTTGATAAAAACGAGATGGCCACGACGGATTGCTTCGTCAATTGCGACTTGGGTGCGAGCAGGCACACCGCCGCGAGCGAGCAGCGTGCCGTCTATATCCAAAAAAATCAAATATTTCATATATGTTTTCCTCTCTGTCGGGATGATAGTATTATACACCGTTTTCCGCTGTTTTTCAAGATACGCCGCATCATTTACGAAAAAATCGTGCAAGTGGGATAGGACAGGCAAATTTTTTCTTTTTTCACCATATAATGCACCATCTGTCAGTGAAAGGGGAATGAATATGCTTGCCGCTTTGCTTGCATTGCTTACACGTTTTTTTCACATTTCGCTTGGGATCGGAACACCCTCTCAATTTCCGCCACCGCTTTCCGCCACCGAGGAGCACGATTGCTTTGTTGCTGCGGCGGCAGGAGACGAGACGGCGCGCCAAAAGCTCATTCTTCACAATTTGCGACTGGTGTCGCACATCGTACGCAAATATTACGGCACTTGCCGCAATCAAGAGGACCTGGTGTCAGTCGGTTCGATCGGTCTGATCAAGGCGGTGGATACCTTTCGCGTAGATAACGGCACAAAATTTGCAACCTATGGCGCAAAATGTGTTCAGAACGAGATTCTCATGCATTTTCGCCGTCTTAAGCATCAAAGTGCCGAGGTTTCTATGTATGATACCATTGACGTCGACCGTGAGGGCAATCCGCTGACTTACATGGATGTGATCGCCAGCGAAGAAAACATGACAGAAGAGATCGATACCATGCTGTGCAGTCATCGGGCGGTGCAGCTGGTCGGGCAGGTGCTCGAGGAGAGGGAACAGCAGATCATACGTCTTCGTTATGGCTTGGACGGGCATGAGCCTTTGGCACAGCGCGAGGTCGCATCGCTTCTTGGCATTTCCCGTTCCTATGTCAGCCGACTGGAAAAAGGCGCGCTTGAAAAGCTTCGTCACGCCATGGGGGGATAAAAAGGTTATTGTCTCTGCGCGCTTTCTTATAAAAAAAAGTTATAAGTGGCATATATTTTTTGAAAATTCGATTCTATTGACGATCATAAAAAAATGTGATAAAATTATGTTGTCCACCGTGATGCCTGCGACAAATACGTCAAAGAAGGAGAAAATAAAAAATGAAAAAATATTTGTCTTTATTCTTGGCAGTACTGATGATGCTGACAGCTTTATTCACGATCGTTGCGTGCCAGACGCCCGAACAGCCAAGCGGCCCGAAGGACCCTGCGACGGACGGCGATACGCCTCCCACCGACACGCCCCCCACTGATAAAGATGAAAACAAGCGCATTCCGCTCAACTATCTGCCGACCGATACCTACAATAATGCGAAGTATCACATTCTTGAATGGTCTTGCAACGGCATTGAAGACGTTGGTGTGACTTGGATTCCGTGGGAAGAAGGCGACGTAGAAGCGGAGGATGGCGATATGTTGGCTTCCGCAGTATTTGACCGTAACGCTTGGGTAGAAGAAACTTACGGCGTTGTTATCACTAAGGAATACGGTCAGATCGAAATAGCTCCCACATACATGACCAAGGTTCGTAACGATGCCACGACTTCGGACAATACATATCAGTTGTTCACAATGCGCACGGTCGAGATCGTTTCTCTGATTGAAGAGGGCTATTTCGCTGATATGAACACCTATGAGAAATATCTGCATACCGATCAGCCCTGGTGGGTACAGGATGCCATTACCTCCTTTACGTTGGGCTCGCATCTGTACGTAGCAGCCAGCGAAATGCTGTTGCGCGACAAGGGTGCCACCGCCGCTTTGTTCTTCAACCAAACGATGGCGGATGACTACACAGACCTTCCCAACTTCTTCGAATTGGCGGCTGATGGCAATTGGACGCTGGAGGAAATGATCTCCGCTTGTGAGGTCGTTGCACATTCCAACGACAGTGACGAGCTGATGAACTCCACCCAGGATATTTGGGGCTGCTTTGGCGGTGACGACCCTGTGTACTATTTGTTCAACGCATCAGGTTATAAGTTTGCTCACATCGATGAGGATGGTTATATCATTCACGATTTCGGCTCGGAAGAAGATAGCATCACAACGATGAAATCGATTTTTGACAGCGTCATGTATGCTGAGTGGTACTGGAACTCCGAGGTTAAGAAAAACTACATGGAGAAGGATCAGGACCTGTTTGTTGATGGTGTGTCGTTGTTCAAATCGGGCATGGTGAAGGATACCACCAACAATTTGAAAAACATGACCGATCTGTACGGTATTCTGCCGCATCCTAAGTACACCATCGATCAAGAGAATTATTCTTCGCTCGTTTGGGAACATCACGACAGTATTCTGGGTATTCCTCAGCATGCGGCCGACAAGGAAATGTGCGCAGTTATTCTTGAGGCATTGAGCTGGGAGTCCTATTACAGTGTATATCCGCTGTTTTATGAGACCATTCTTTTGAACCGCGCGGCGAAAGACCAAGAATCCAAAGCCATGCTGGAAATCATTTTCGCTACCCGCTCTTATGATCCCGGTCTGTACTGGGAGGGTGGCACAGGCTTCCATGGCGGTGACGGACTTCTTCGCTTGAGCGGAAGAGGAAACTCTGACATTGCCAGCTTGTGGGAAACCTTTAAAGGCAGAGTTGAAGAGAACATTCAACAGGTAAACAACTGGATCGCTGATAAGGAATAATTTCGCGTTGTGCGATGTCAATAAAAGAAAAGCCGACGATTGATTTTCAGTCGTCGGCTTTTTGTGCAAAAGGGAAAAAATAAAAATCAAGCGGCTTTTTGCTTGACGAAACAAAAAAAATATGGTAAAATAAAATACATTATTATGCACTTTTGGGGTTCCCGATTGTGTTGAATTTTAAGGAGGAAAGAATGAAAAAGTATTTGTCTTTGCTTTTGGCAATACTGATGATCGTGACAGCTTTGTTTACCATCGTTGCCTGCGAAAATCCGGAAGATCCGTCAAATGAAAATCAAGGCGGCAATCAAGGCGGCAACCAGGGTGGAACTCAAGGCGGTGATCAGGGTGATTCTGATAAGGTACCGGAGCGTATTCCGCTGAACTATCTTCCGACCGACGGCTACAATAATGCCAAGTTCCACATTCTTGAGTGGTCCTGTAACGGCGTTGAAGACGTTGGTGTGAGCTGGATTCCGTGGGAAGAGGGAGATGTTGAGGAGGAAGACGGCGATATGCTGGCTTCTGCTGTTTTTGACCGTAATGCTTGGGTCGAAGAAACATATGGCGTTACTATTACTAAAGAATACGCACAGGTTGAAATTGCTCCCACGTATGTGACGAGAGTTCGTAATGATGCAGAATCTTCGAGCAATACCTATCAGCTCTTTACGATGCGTACGGTTGAGATCGTTTCCCTGATCGAAGAGGGATACTTTGCCGATATGAACGAATATGAGCAGTACTTGCGTACTGACCAGCCCTGGTGGGTACAGGATGCGGTAGAGTCCTTTACGTTGGGCTCGCATCTTTACGTAGCGGCAAGTGAAATGTTGCTTCGTGACAAGGGTGCAACGGCAGCGTTGTTCTTCAATCAGGTCATGGCCGGTGACTATGAATTGGATGAATTTTTTGAAATGGCAGCCGAAGGCTCTTGGACGCTGGAAGAGATGATCTCCGCTTGTGAGATCGTTTCCCACTCCAACGACAGTGATGAGCAGATGAACTCTGATCAGGACATCTGGGGCTGCATCGGCGGCGATGATCCTGTCTACTATCTGTTCAATTCGGCAGGCTACAAGTTTGCTCACATTGATGAAGATGGTTATATTGCATATGACTTCGGATATGATGAGGACAGTATCACGACCATCAAGAAGATTTTTGACGATTTCCTGTATACGGAATGGTACATGAACTCTACGACTGAGGGCGAATTCCTTGAAAAGGATCAGGACCTGTTCGTTGATGGTGTTTCGCTGTTCAAGACGGGTATGGTCAAAGATACCACAAACCGCTTGAAGAATATGGAGGATCTGTACGGTATTCTTCCGTATCCCAAGTTTGACCTTGATCAGGAAAGCTATTCCTCGCTCGTTTGGGAGCATCACGACAGCGTTTTGGGTATTCCTCGCTTTGCTGCCGATAAGGAAATGTGCGCCGTTGTTCTTGAGGCGTTGAGCTGGGAGTCCTACTACAGCGTATATCCGTTGTTCTATGAGACCATTCTTTTGAACCGCGCGGCAAAGGATGAAGAGTCCAAGGCTATGTTGGAGATCATTTTCGACACTCGTTCCTACGACCCCGGCCTGTATTGGGACGGCGGTTCGGGTCTGCACGGCGGCGATGGCCTTCTGCGTTTGAGCACGAAGGGTAATTCTGATATTGCCAGCTTGTGGGAAACCTTCAGGGGTAATGTTGAAGAGAATATTCAGGAGATCAACAACTGGATCGCAGATAAGGAATGATCCGCGTTGTGCAATGTCAATAAAAGAAAGGACAGCGACTGTTTTCAGTCGCTGTCTTTTTGTGCAAAAGGTATAAAACAAGGCAAGGGGAGAAAGAAGGCTTGACAGAGATAAAAATATCCACTATAATATATTATTATACCAATTTTTTGGGAGGAATATCTAATGAAAAAGGTTTTGTCTTTACTTTTGGCGTTTTTGCTGATTGTTTCGGCAGCGATTACTTTGGTCGCCTGTATGCCTCCGTCGGATAACACGCCGGGCGGAAATCAAGGAGGAAATCAAGGTGGTAGCCAGGGCGGAAATCAAGGCGGTGATCAGGGAGGTTCCGGCGATGAACCGGAGCGTATTCCGCTGGATTATTTGCCGACTGACGGATACAACGGCGCGTCTTTCCACATTTTCCAATGGACGGCAGGCGGACTTACCGATGTCGGCTATTCTTGGGTACCGTGGGAAGAGGGCGACGTAGAGCGTGAGGACGGTGATATGTTGGGTTCTGCCGTGTTTGACCGTAATGCTTGGGTCGAGGAGAACTTTGGTGTTACCATCACCAGAGAATACGGCTCGGTCGATGTGGTCAACGGCGCTCCTTCGTTTATGTCCGTTGTTCGTAGCGATGCCTCAACGTCGAGCAATACCTATCAGCAGTACATATTGCGTACGGTTAACATTGTCGAGCTTGTTGAAGAAGAATTGTTTGCTGATATGAATAAGTACTCGCAGTATCTGCATACCGACCAGCCTTGGTGGGTACAGGACTCGGTAAAATCCTTTACGCTGGGCGCGCATCTGTACGTGGCGGCAACGGAAATGCTGTTGCGTGATAAGGGTGCCACGGCGGCCTTGTTCTTCAACCAGGTTATGGCAAGCGACTATACCAGCCTTCCCAACTTCTTCGAATTGGCAGAGGCAGGGGACTGGACGCTGGAGGAATTGGTTACAGCCTGTGAGATCGTCTCTCATTCTAACGACAGCGACGAGCTGATGAACTCTGCAGATGATATCTGGGGCTGTTGCGGTGGTGATGACCCTGTATACTATCTGTTCAATGCTGCGGGTCAAAAATTTGCTCACATCGATGAGGGCGGATATCTGTCATATGACTTTGGTTATGACGACAACAGCGTAACGATTATGAAACGAATCTTTGACGATTTTATCTATGCTGATTGGTACATGAATAAGATGACGGTCGGTGCAAACTTCCTCGAGAAGGATCAGGACTTGTTCGTTGACGGTACTTCGCTGTTCAAGAGCGGTATGATCAAGGATACCACCAACGTGCTTAAATACATGCCTGATTTGTACGGTATTCTGCCTCATCCCAAAATTGACGTCGACCAAGAAGAGTATTCTTCGCTGGTTTGGGAGCACCATGACAGTATCCTTGGTATTCCCGAGTATGCGGCCGATAAGGAGATGTGTGCCGTTATTTTGGAGGCGCTGAGCTGGGAGTCCTATTATACAGTCTATCCGATGTTCTATGAGACTATTCTGCTGAGCCGTGCAGCCAAGGACAGTGAATCCAAGGCGATGTTGCAGATCATTTTGGATACCCGTTCCTACGATCCCGGTCTGTATTGGGATAACGCATCCGGTTTGCATGGAAATGACGGTCTGCTTCGTTTGAGTAAAACGGGAAGCTCGGATATTGCCAGCAAATGGGCAACCTACAGCGATACGATCGAAGAAAACGTGCAGGAAGTTAACAACTGGATCGCAGATAAGGAATAAGCAGTTCTGTGCGATACCAATAAACGAAAAGGTGGCAGCCATGCGTTGGTTGCCGCCTTTTTGTGCAAAAGAGCGAAAAGAGGGAATGTGGCAATTTGTTCTTGACAGAAAATGTGGAATATGTTAAAATGAACTATTAACAGTCATTGTGTGTCTGTATCAAATGCGCAGATGTTGCAATGTTACAGGAGGTATAGCATGAAAAAGTATCTGTCACTGTTGTTGGCGACTCTCATGGTCTTGGCAGCATTGGTTGGAATGGTTGCCTGCAGCGATCCGAATGATCCCAACGGCCCGAATGATGGCCCCGGCACAACACCGGGCACCGGAGAGACTCCCGGACAGGACTCTAAGGAGCGTATTCCGCTGACGTTCCCCCAAGCATCGTACAATTTTAATGATGCGAACTACAACATTTTGGAATGGGCATGTGGCGGCCAGGATACGGCCGGCGACAGCTGGATTCCGTGGGAAGAGGGCGACGTTGACCAGTTGGACGGCGGTATGCTGTCTCAGGCGGTGTTTGATCGTAATGCTTGGGTTGAGGAGAACTTTGGCGTAAACATCACCAAGGAGTACGTGTCTGTCGATGCGTCTGTCAGCCATATCACCCGTATGCGTCAGAACCGCGAGACTTCCTCCAACGAGTTCCAGCTTGTGACACAGCGCTCCCGTAACCTGATTACCATGGTACAGGAAAATCTGATGTTCGATATGAATACGATGGCCGGCACCATTCTGCATACCGACCAGCCTTGGTGGGTACAGAACTCGATCGCGTCCTATACGTTGGGTGCACATTTGTACGTAGCTTCTACCGAGATGTTGTTGCGCGATAAGGGCGCAACGGCGGCTCTGTATTTTAACCAGACGCTGGCAGAGGACTATATCGATCTTCCCAATTTCTTTGACCTGGTCGATGAAAAGGAATGGACGTTTGATAACATGATCGCGGCGTGCGAAATCGTTTCCGGCTCTTTGGACGGTGACGATTTGATGAACTCGGGCGAAGATATGTGGGGAGTGATCGGCGGTGATGACCCTGTATTCTTCCTGTATGCCGCAACGGGCAGACAGTTTGCCCACATCGATGAAGGTGGATACATGGAGTATGACTTCGGTTATAGCGATGAATCCATTACCGTTATGAAGGAAATCTTTGATGATTTCATGTATGCCGATTGGTATCTTAACACGGCAGTTGACAAGACCATTATTTCTAATTATGAAGGTAAGGTATTCCCCGACGGACATTCGCTGTTCTCGGGCGGCATGGTTAAGTCTGTCAACGATCTGAGCGAAATGCAGGATCTGTACGGTATTCTTCCTTACCCTATGTATGACGAGGATCAGGAAAACTACTCTTCGCTGGTTTGGATTCACCACGACAGTATTCTCGGCATTCCTGCCGATGTAGCCGACGCTGAGATGTGTGCTGTCGTTCTTGAGGCACTGAGCTGGGAGTCCTACTACAGTGTATATCCTATTTTCTACGATACCATTCTGATGGACCGTGCCGCAAGAGATGCGGATTCTAAGAGAATGCTGCAGTTGATCTTCCAAACTCGTATTTACGACCCCGGTCAGTACTGGGATACGACAACTGGCTTGCAGCACGCAGATGGCTTGCTTCGTCTGACTGCCAGAGAAAACTCGGATATTATGAGTGTCTGGAAGACATATGAAGATGCGGTCGTTGATTGTGTCAAGGAAATCAACAAGATGATCAGTGACATGGAAACACAAGAATAATCGTTTCCACTATAACATAATAATCAAAGGTGCAGGAACGCAAAATCGCGTTCCTGCGCTTTTTTGTATGCGGCAAGCCGTTCTAAATAAGAGGCAAAACACATAAGATAGAACAGAAAAGGACAAGGAGGGGTGTATGCTTCACACGCGAATGACAATCGAAACGAGCAGCGGCATGCCGACGGTCTTGAGAAAATGGTTATCCCCTCATGCTTGTCTTGTCTTGTCCGGTGTGCGCGGTGAATGGGAGGAGCTGCATTTGCGAGTGGGGCGTGCCTGCTCGGTGACCGTTGGGGGGGAGAACCGACGGGTCGATCTGACATGGAGCCGAGAGGATATGGATGCATTGGTTGTTCGGCTTTGCGATGGATCGCTGTATGCCCATCGCGAAAGCATCAACCTTGGGTACATTGCACCAGGGGATGGGATTCGCGTGGGTATTTGCGGACGCGCCTTTTTTGAAATGCAAGAGAGCGGAACACAGCTGTTGGGTGTGCGGAATATTGATGCGCTTTGCTTTCGCTTTCCGCGACCGTTACGTTCGGTTGGCCGATGCTTGGCGGCACGCTTGCGCACCGATTTTCCTGCCGGTGCGTTGATTTATGCGCCGCCGGGTGTGGGAAAGACGACGCTTTTACGCGCATTGGCGGAGCAGTTTTCCCGTGGCGAATATGCGTTGCGAGTTGCCGTTGTCGATAGCCGCTGTGAATTGGATGACGGTGGCTTTTCAGACGATGCTCTTCTGACCTTTTTGTCGGGATATCCCAAGGGTCAAGGCATTGAGATCGCGGCGCGCTCAATGAGTGCTCAACTGATTTTGTGCGATGAGATCGGCAATGCAGACGAGGCACGAGCGGTACTGGCTGCGGCCAACTGCGGCGTTCCCGTGATCGCAACGGCACACGCAAGAAGTGTAAAACAGCTCTTGTGCCGCCCGGGGTTTGACCTTTTACACCGTGCTGCTGTTTTTGGCTCGTACGTTGGTATTGCAAGAATTGCGGGGGAGCGGGACTATCGATATCATATCACGGCATGGGAGGATGCTTGCCATGTGGATTAAATACGTGGGTGGAGGACTTCTTGTCGTTGTCTCTATTCTGTACTGTATGCAGAGTAATCGCCAACTGCGCCGTGTAAAACGGCGTTTGGGGGCGTGGATCGCTCTTTTGACGCACATCCGATCCCACATTGCCTGCTTTGGTACACCGCTTCGTGAGATCGTGGCGCGTGCTGATCAAACGGTGCTCGGTGCGCTGGAATTGAATGCCACGGAAGGAATCGAGCAAACGATCACCGAGCATTGCCGCCTCGATGCGCCAACGCTTCCCGGAAATAGTCCTGCGCTGATGAAGGGGCTGGCGGATGAGCTGGGGACGGTCTGGCGCCGAGAGCAGATTGAACGCTTGGATCATTATATTTCAGCGTTAGAAAAAGAGCAGGAAGCATACGCCGCCGGGCTAAATGACCGTTTGCGGCTGCGAAATAGCCTTTGTCTGTGTGGAACGTTGGGCGTTTTGCTGTTGATTTGGTAGACAAAAGAAAGGATGGGAGCATGGGAGAGAAAAACGGATGGATATCAGCTTGATTGTCAGGATCGCAGGCATAGGCTTGCTTGTTTCGGTCACGACACAGCTACTGAATAAATCGGGGCGGGATGAGCAGTCCATGATGGTGACGCTGGCAGGAATTTTGGTGGTGCTTGGGCTTTTGATCGGCAAGATCGGTGAATTGTTTTCCGAGATCATGTCGCTCTTTGGATTATGAGGTGGCAATATGTGGCTCAGGCTGTGTGGAGGCGCTTTGCTGTGTGCCATTGCCATCGTCTTACTCAAAAGCGCAGGGAGCACGGTCATCCCGTTACAATGGACGGCAACAGTTGTGTTGACGGGTGCCTCGTTGCTCATGCTCAGTCCCGTGATCGCTTGGATCAACGATCTTTGTCGGGAGCAGGGTATGAGCGAGTTGTCGGCACTTATGATCAAAGGCCTGGGGGTGGCGTTACTGACACAGTTTTGTGCCGATTTATGCCGTCAAAGCGGCGAAGCCTCTTTGGCTGGCAGCGTGGAGCTGGCGGGCAAAGCAGAATTGCTCTTGCTTTGCCTGCCCATCTTGCGCGATTTGACGGATATGGCACGAAATCTGCTCGATGGTATATAAAGCGCGCTGTGTGCACGGTGGTAAAAGGACTGATTGTGCTCGGGCTGATCGCGTTACTTTCATTTGGAGTTTTTGCCGAGGAGGAAGCGCAAACCACCTCATACACGCTCCCCGGTGAATACGAGGAGATGCTGGATGCTCTTCCTGAAGCATTACGCGACAGTCTTCCACCGCAAATCTTTACTAAGGATGCCGAGATGGTAGCCGAGGCGTGGCAGTCACTTGCTTCGCCCGAGGGACTGTTTCGCCTGCTTTTGTCTCAATTGACCGATCATTGGCAGGACTACGCGAACTTGCTTATTTGTTTGTGCGGTATTTTACTTTTGCGAGGCGTGCTTGGCTGTAGCGCAACAGCTTTGCGCACGCCAGCTCTTTCGGGCGGTGTACAGCTTCTTTGCCGTGTGGCATTGTTTGGTGTGATCATATCTCGCGCGATGGAAGGGCTGGCGGGGGTGGTCGAGTTTTATCGTCAGCTTCATGCGCTGACAACAGCATTTCTGCCGCTGATGGGGGCAATGTACGCTATGGGAGGCAATGTCGGCACAGCGGTGGTTAATCATTCCTCGTTGGTTCTGTCGCTCTCGTTGGTCGAATGGTTGGGCGGACAAACCATTGTGCCGCTGTTTTCGCTTTGCTTGGCCTTTTCCTTGCTTGGGGCGTTTGGACCTACTGTGGCCGGACGTATGCAGGTGGCAACCGGAAAACTGAAAAAATGGTATACAACAGGGCTATCACTGACCATGCTGTTGCTCAGCGCGGCAATGGGGGCACAGACGACACTTAGTGCTCGCGCGGACAGCCTGAGTTTTCGTACGGTACGGTTTGCGGTCAGCTCGTCGCTTCCTGTGGTGGGGGGCGGCATTGCCGAAATGCTCAAAACGGCTGCGACGGGTATTAGCTGGTTGCGCGGTGTCGTGGGAATTGGCGGCATTGTTTTGCTGCTTTGGTTATTGCTTCCGCAGGTCATTTCCTTGCTTGTAACGCGAGCAGTATATACCCTTGCAGGCGATGTGGCGGCGTGGCTGGGATGTGACGGTGAAGCCAAACTGTTGGGCGAGATTGCAAGTCTGTTTGGCTACCTTGTGGCTGTGGTTGCTTTGAGCGTCGTGACGTTTTTGTGTGCGCTGTTGCTGTTGCTGAAATGCGGCTCGGTGTACGGAGGGTGACGTATGCGGGAGTATATCATTGGATTGTTTGCGTTGGCCTTGTGCTGTGCTATAGTCGAATTGCTGACGCCCGAAGGCGAGGGCGGAGGGATTGCCCGTCATATTAAACTGATGACGGGACTTTGTTTGCTTTGTGTTCTTGTCACACCTCTCGTATCTTTGGTGCGCATGGGGGCAGATCTGCCCGCGCGACTGGAGGAGGCGCTGTCGGATTGGCCGGCAATCAAAGAGCAGGCGGATCAAGAATTTACGGATCGCTGGCAAGAGGAATATGAGCAAATGGATGCGACCTTGGCAAGCCAAACAATTGCACATATGCTGCAGGAGCGGTTTTCCGTGGCGAGTGGGGATGTGTCCGTCGAGGTTCGACTTGACGAAAACCAATCGCACATTGCACAGATTCGCATTGCGCTGTCCGGACGGGCGATTTGGCTGAACACGCACGAGATCGAGAGATTTATTGTCGAAACGTTTGACTGTGAATGTATCATCTATATGGAATGAGGGAGAAGAGAATGGGAGAAAAACAAAAAAAAGAGGGCGGGCTGTTCCACCCTCGCCGCGCTTGGCTGCTTCTTTTGGGAGCGGCGGTGGGAGTACTGCTGATCCTTATCGGCAACGGACACGTGTTTTCCAATGAGAGTAGGCAGACGCGTGAGGAGATCGAGCCGACCGATCCGCTGCTTGTTTATGCCGCGCAAACCGAGCAAAAGATTGCCACGCTGTGTACACAGGTTTGGGGCGTGAGTGAGGTGCAGGTCGTTGTGACGCTGGAGGGCGATTTTACGTACGTGTATGCGACTGAAAACGAGACGGTGCAAAAGGATGGTGTGAGTGAAACCCATGTGAGCTACGTTACGGTGGGCAGCGGCGCGAACGAGCAAACGGTTTTGCTTACCCGCATCTATCCTCGTGTCAGCGGCATTGGTATTGTGTGCCGTGGCGGAGGCGATGCGCGAATCAGACGTGAGCTGATCGCTTTGCTTGAGGCTGCGTACGGTATTTCCAGCAATCACATTTACATTACCGAGGCAAAAGAATAAAAAAGGTTCTATTTGATACCGCTCCGTCATACAATGGCGGTGTAACAATGAAAAATCCTACGGGAATTTATAAGGAGGAAACAAAGATGGAAAGCAAGAGAGTCAGTCGCATCGGGCAGAGTGAGAAGGCAGGCGCGATGGTGGAAATGGACGAATCCAAGATGGAAGGTAAAAAGAAGAACAAGGTGATCGAATGGATCAATCGCGTGGGGCGTCGGAATTGGATCATCGTAGGAGCGGTTCTGCTCATTGGTCTTGCCGTTTGGCTCAACTGGATGTTCTTTTCGGACAGCGCCTCGGCAGGATACGCTGATTACGGTAATTCATCAGGCATGACGGATGATGCGGGCAACGTGGGGGATACATCGAATACAACCACAGACTATTTCGCCACCGCCCAGGTCAATCGCAAGCGCGCCAGAGATGAATCCATGGCAGTTCTGCAAAGTGTTATTGATAATCCTGACGCCACCGAGGAGGTCAAGAATGAAGCATTGGCAGAAATGAATGCGATTGCGGATGAGATCGAAAAGGAAGCAAATATCGAGGCACTGTTGCTCTCGGGGGGCTTTGAGGATTGTGTTGCCGTCATGAACGGGAGCCAGATCAATGTGATCGTTAAGACGCCCGGCGAGCTTCAGACCGCTCAAATCGCCAAAATCAATACCGTCGTTTACGAGCAGACGGGGATTGAACCCATCAATGTGGTAATCGTGCATAAAAATTGAAAAAAACGGGAAAGCGCAAGGCGTTTTCCCGTTTTTTTATCCGTGATATGCACCGAAAGAGTTGTTGTTCCATATTCTGTTTTTGAACGACAAAAAAGGAGTATTGTGATGGCAACAGAATACAGAACAAGCAAAGAACAAGCCTATTTTGCAGCATCTAATAGTCGAGGCGGATTTCATTCTTATTATGAGCAATGCTTTCGTCACAAGGTTGATCGCCTTTTTTATATCAAAGGCGGCCCCGGGACAGGAAAAAGCACGTTGATGCGTCAGGTGGCTCGCTGTGGGGAAGCGAGGGGATATCGGGTTGAATACTATTACTGTTCCTCGGATGCCGATTCCCTTGATGCAGTGTTGTTGTATGGGGAGGGCACAAGCCTTGGCTTGCTGGACGCGACCTTGCCTCATGCGATGGAGCCGGTGTTGCCGGGTGTGGAGGAAGAGATCATAGATCTTGGGCAATTTTGGAACTCATCACACTTGTCTGCACATCGGGAAGAGATCATACGGCTAAACGGTAAAAAAGCAGCCGGCTATCGAGCGGCGTATCGCTATCTTGCAGGAGCAGGGGATATCTCGGACGTGTTGCAGGCGACCGTCGAACCTTGCATTGATCGAGAAAAAATGCGCCGTGCGGTTCATCGTTTGCTCAAGGGAACGGAAAAGAACGGAGGCGACGGCAAGCTCAGCATCGGGCTTTGCGAATCGGTTGGCATGAGCGGACGAGTACGTCTGGATACCTATCTGTATCTTGGTGAACGAGTATGCTTGATCGAGAATTATCTGGATACTGCTTATATGCTGACCCGTGAACTGGGGCAAATGGCCACAGAACGTCGATTGAACGTGCGCATCTCGTATCATCCTGTTCTGCCCGATCGCATCGACGCACTGTTGCTCGAGGACAGCAAGACTGTTTTTTTGGTTTGCGATCCCGGGAAGGGGGAAGAACTGCAAGCAAAAGCACCCCACAGTCGTCTCGTCCATATGCGGCACTTGGTGGTGCCTTCCGCTGTGCGTCAGGTGCGTGAGAAGATCCGACAGACAGCGCGCTTGCGCGAGGCACTGATCAGCGAAGCGCAGGGGGAATTACGTCAAGTGGCACAGGCGCACTTTGAATTGGAACAGATCTACAGCGCCGCGATGAATTTTGATGCCAAAGAGCGATATACCAGAGAGCTGTGTGATCAGCTGTTTGGAAAAACCAGCTCATCATGCAATTGACACGCTTGTTTGCGCGATGCTTGGATGCGCCCTATCTCCAAGCAGAGAAATCCGCCAATTATTATAGCGAGCGCATCGGCGGCTTGCTCTACATTTATCTTCAAAGCTCGGATGGATATGAGGATTGGAAACACAATTTCGACTTTCCTGCCCGACCATATCGCCGCATGGGAAAAACAGTATGGTATGCTCATCGCGGCTTTACCAAGGTGTGGCGAGCGATTGAGCCACACATCGCGCCTGTGATCGCCGATCCCGGACTGCAGGGCATTGTTACCGTCGGTTATTCACACGGCGGCGCACTTGCCGTGTTTTGCCATGAGTATATCTGGTATCACCGACCTGATCTTCGTTTGCGGATTCACGGATACAGCTTTGGCGGTCCTCGTGTGCTGTGGGGCAATCCCACAGACGAAATACGCTCACGCTGGAATCGGTTTACTGTCGTGCGTAATATCGACGATCTAATCACTCATCTGCCGCCTCGTGCACTGGGATATTCTCATGTTGGTACATTGCTCCAAATTGGCGAGAAAGGCAAATATTCTCGCATTGACGCGCATCGAAAAGAGAGTATTCAAACGGAGCTGAAAGCGGCGAGAATGTAAAAAAACCTTGTTCTTCACTTGAAAAAGAAAGCAAAGCATGCTATAATACAATTAGCTTTGATAAATTATAAAATATAGGAGATTAAAATGCCTAAGATATTGAAAGTTGGTTCGTTTATCTGCCTTGTTTTGCTTATATGCTTGGTATTGTTTTTGTGTGTGGCGTGTAATAACGGCAACGATCCGCAACCGCCGAGCGATTCGACGGATGGAACGACCAACGGCGGCGGGACAAGCGAGCCTGACACCGATACACACGTTCATACGTTTGGTGAATGGACGACCGTAAAGCAACCCTCTTGCACCGAAACAGGTGAGCTAACGCGCAATTGCGCTTGCGGTGAGAAGGAAACAAAGCACATTGATATGGTAGCGCATACCGAAATGACGGATGCAGCGGTCGCCCCCACGTGCACCGAACCTGGCTTGAGCGAGGGTAAGCATTGCTCCGTTTGCCATGAGATTTTGGTCGCACAAGAGAGCATTGACGCGCTTGGCCATACCGAGGTCATTGATCAAGCGGTCGCCCCTACGTGCACCGAATCGGGCTTGAGCGAGGGCAAGCATTGTTCCGTGTGCCATGAGATTTTGGTCGCACAAAAGAGCCTTGATGCACTTGGCCATACCGAGGTCATTGACCAAGCGGTCGCCCCTACGTGCACCGAATCGGGCTTGAGCGAGGGCAAGCATTGCTCCGTTTGCCATGAGATTTTGGTCGCACAAGAG
>JAFVZV010000058.1 GCA_017507985.1 Clostridia bacterium | reverse complement strand
AGGTACGCATGGTACCTGCACCGTCCAGATAAGCCGATTCCTCGAGAGCATCCGGAACGCCCGTGAAGAACTGACGAAGCATGTAGATATACAGACCGTTCTTGAACGCCAGACCCGTGATCGACATAATGATCAGAGGAGCGTAGGTGTTACACAGATTGAGGCCGTACGGAGTCCAGATCTCTGCGAGCTTGGTCTTTTCGGGAATGATGTCGATCACACCCTCAAGGAAGGTCTCGCCAAACAGCGTAATACCGCCGCCTGCCAGGAACTGGAAGATACCGAAGACATCGAAGTAGCGGAAGGTCATGAACATGGACAGCTGCAGCGTGCGGTGAGGAATGATCATCGTCAGCATGACCAGCAGGAACAAGAGTTTGTTACCTCTGAAACGGAATTTTGCAAAACCGTAACCGATCAAGCTACAGATAAACATCTGGATCAGTGCGCAGGACAGCGACAGCGTGAAGGTGTTCACAAACGATTTCCAATATCCAAGCTCGCTCAAAACAGCCTCATAGGTGTCGAGCGTGAAGTGCTTGGGGATCAGACGAACCGTTTTATCGATAAAGTCTTCCGGAGCCATGAACGAACTGACGATCTTGGTCAGGAAAGGAAACAGGACAACGTAAGCAATACCGATCAGCAGAACCAAACGGAAAATGTACCAAACGACGTTTTTCAGAAAGTAAACGGAAAGGAATTTTGCCTTCAGTCTCTCAATGAGAGGAGTTCTTTCAAAGTCTACGCGAATTTTATTTTTGCTCTCGCGCATAACTTTGGGTTGAGTATCTTGAGCATTCATATCATGTTCCTCCTTTCCTTACATATCTCTCTTCTGGTAGAAGACGAACGCCGAGCAAATTGCACCGATCACACCAACGATCAAAATAATGATGAGGAAGTAGACCCATGCCATTGCCGAGCTGATCGTCTGACCACCCGACTTGGTGTAAATTTCCGATACGTACTGCATAACCAGGTTAGAATTCGTCGTAAACGAGTCGATGACTGTGTAAACAGCATTTACCAGAATCATAGGGCTGATCATAGGCAGCGTAATCTTCCAGAAGGTTTCCCACGAAGTCGCACCGTCGATACGGCAGGACTCGTAGATCGCGGGAGAAATGGACTGCAGCGCTGCCAGGAAGATCAGCATCTGTACGCCCGAACGGTTAACGATATTGAAAATATCATTAACCATCGTAACAACGTAGGTTGTCAATTTCGTACCGATCTTCATACCGGCAAACAGATTTTCAATATCCAGTGCCGTAACGATCTCACTTGCCGCACTGGAACCGGTACCGTCATCGATACCGTTGGGGTTATCCATGTAATCGTTCAGAATGTTCTGTGCATCGATGCTCTCCATAATACCGGTCGAAAGAACGACAGGAATGAAGAAAATCGCACGGAATGCGGCACGACCGACCATTTTCTGGTTCAAAAGCACCGCCATAAACAGAGAGAAGATCAAAATAGCGGGAATATCAAACAACATCTTCAAAAGGCCGGAACCCAGCGTTTTGATGAAGTTCTCTGCATATTCGCCAAGCAGTGCCTCGGCGTAGTTATCAAAGCCGACCCACTGAGGATCGTAACCACCGCCGGGCAGATACTTCAGCTCAGTAAAGCTGAGCTTGATGGAGTCAAACACCATGGGAACGTAGACCAGTATAAAGCCAATGATAAAAGGCAGAACGAAGATCCAGCCCGCACGAGCTTTACGGCGGTCGAGAGATGCGATCTTTCTCTTCTTCGGGCCCGCGCTTTTGGCGCTGAGCGTCTGATTCAATTTAAGATTGTTTGTCATTTATTGCACCTCCCTTTCCTCAATGCAGAACGACAACGTATTCATTTGCGGGAATGGTGTAAATTCTGGTCACACCGTTCACGTCATACTTGACGGTAACCGCATAGTTGTTGTAGTTCAGAATGAAAGTCTTGTATGCCGCTGTATCTACGCCGTCCTTACCACCGTAAGTGACAGCTACGATGTTGCCGTTATCGCTCAGATAAATCGAATCAACATCATCCTCATTGTCCTCTTCATCTTCCTCTTCTTTAGGGAGAATCAGACGATCCTTAATGTCCTCTTCTGTGAGGTGCTTGCTGACATCCGAATAGATCTTGGCAGACCTCGTGTTGCACTCGTCCACAATCTTCTTGATGTCTGCAAGATAGGTTTCTGCATTTTCTGCGCAGGTTCTTGCATCGTCGATCAGCTCTTGTGCCGCACCTGCTTCAGTCAGCAGTACGATTGCCTTTTGTGCGTTTTCGAGCTGAGCCGCAACTTTCTCATACAGTGCCTGAGAATCGATAGCAACCTGAATAGCGTTGGCCGCCGTTCTTGCAACTACGCCCTTAGCGGTGTTGTAGTTTCTCAAATTCAGCTTACGGGTCGACTCGGAAGCGTTGGGGTTGAGCAACGAGTTCTCATAGATCTTTTTCTTGTTGTCGCAATCGCGAATACGGTTGGTCAGCGCCTGAATATCCTTAGACATCTGCAATGCATCCTCGGTCATTTCCTCAAGCGCGTCCTCCATCGCCTTAACCGCACTCTTGGCAGCAGCTCTTGCTGCAGCGATCTCTGCGATGTGTTCAAGCCAAGTCATCTCATCGAATGCCTTTTCGTACTCGTCATTTGCAATCATCTGGTCGCGAACAGCCGCCTCGATCTCCGAAACGTCAAGAACACGGGTACCCGTGATAAACTGGTGATCGATGATCAAGCTGGTCTGGACGTCACTCATAACGGCATTCAGCTCGTTATAATATTCAATGACGTCTTCCTTCCAAATGCTGTAGTTAACCGAATAGTACTGGGAAAGATCATAGAATTCCTTGAGATAGTTGGTATTGCGGTAAGACATAATGAAATACAGCGACGCGCCGTTTTCGATAGCCTTAAGCATTGCATAATTGGTATCACCCTCCATATTGATGGGCGTACCGGCAAACTGAATGTAGCCGTGCAGAACCATACCAACAAACGGAATGGAGTTACTTGCCTTCATAAAGCGAGAAGAATCAAGCGAAATGTTGAGCAAGTGATCGACGTACTGATAGGTATATGCATTACCGCCATCCGTCATCATGCCTGCCACACCTTCTTTAGAAGAAAGTGCGTTCAAGGCTTCTTTAATAAAGCCCTTGTTGTCTTCGCGGTTGTAAGGCTCGTCTTCATCAAAGTCGGTATTCAAATCCGTACCCAGCGAGGAGGACGAGATGCCCAGTGCGCCGTAATCCGCATACTCCTCGAATGCAGCCAACATCTTGTTGTAGAAGCGATCCATATATGCGGGAGGAAGTGCGAGATTGTAGTAAGAGATCCAAGTCTGGTAGGTTGCCGAATACTCTTTCTGCGATGCGTAACGGTTGTCAATGGTACGGATGACGTCGCGCTTATATCTCATACCGTCGAACATAGCCGTATTCAGAACGTACAGCAGTTCAAATTCGGGATACAGCGTCAAGTTGCCGTCACCTTCATTGATCTTCTGTGCCTTTTCAAGCAGTGCGATCATACCATCCTTGCCGCCCACTGCCTTTTCCCACTTAATCTTAGTAGGAACCACAGCGTACATACCGCCGTTGGCAAAACCGGTCAGACGGAAGTTGATGTTGTTAACACCCTCTGCCGAGAGCTCATCGTACATCGTTCCGACATCTTCCAATGTCGTCAGAGGCTTATCTACCGTTACAGGGAACGACATGATCTGCTCGGTGACCTCGATCATACCGAAGGCCTCAATGTACAGAGGAATGTCCTTCGTAACATCCTGCTGCGTCAGGCGAGTCAGGATCTCCTGAGAGGTCAGATAATTGGAATATGCCTTTGCCATACCGATGTAGCTTGCTTCATAGTAGTTACCGCTCTCGATATAGCCCGTATCCGTTGCCAGCGTTTCGTCGCTGAGCATAACGTAGCGGATCTTAAGGTTGCCGGTATACTTACGGTCAGAAACAACCGTCTGTGTCTGAGAACCGGAAACGGAGATGGAGTCACCCAAGTCATAGGAGTCCTTGGGACGAGGGTTAAAGGAAGTCTTGATGGTGTGATAATCACTCAGCGAACCCGCATGGAAAGTCGCCAACTGACAGAGCGACTCACCCTCTTCGATAACGGCAAAGTAACCGTTGCTCTGGGTCACAAATTCAATCTCACCATAAGAGTCAAACGTCTTATTTTCCTTATCGTTGAGCTGCTCATCCAACATTTTGGTCAGCTTAGCGATATCCTTTTCCTCATCGGTCAGCTTGGGATCCTCATCAATGTCCGCGTCCTTCATCGTACGCAAAACCGTCAGAGAAACCTGATGGACCGTTTCCTTAGCGATTTCCTCACCCGTATCCTCATCCACAACCATTTGAGTCGTGGTGTAGGTGTAGAAGCCGTCATCGGACTGAATACCGAAGACGGGCATACGCAGCGCCTTCTGATACTTACCCGTGATGTTATGGTATGCAAAGTCGTTACCATAGATCATACGGGATGCGGTAAAGGTAGACTTGCCGTTGAGCTCCTCGAATCTGAACAGAGCGCCGGAACCATCGGGATAGAAGGTGTAACCGGTGTTATAGCCGTTACCTGCTCCCATGTAAGGCAGAATGTCCAGGTTTTCGATGGTATACAGCGTGGTGTTGTAACGAAGACCGTTGGTAGGCTGACGAACGGTGAAGCCGTCCTCGTTGAGCGTATACTCAAGTGCCAGCTTAAATACGGGAGACAGCTCGTTTTGTGCCTCGTAGCCGGTTTCGTCATGGTCAGCATCCATCATATCGAACGTATATTCGGTATAACCCTTGATCAATTCCTCCAGGAAGTTGATATCTACGGCAGACGCGGTCGTATCCAGGTTGTAAACGACGACGCCCTTACCCGTGATGGGATAACGTGCGATCATGGACTGCTTGGTCTTTTCAGACTTTGCCTCGGTGATATCCTGTCTCTCATAGAATGAAACGAAGCGGTCAAAGTTATGCTCACCGCCGATTGCCTCCTCCAAAGGAGCGATCAGGTTTTCTTTGTAGCTCTTTTCGGTCAGCAGACGAGGAACCAGCTTTCTGGTCGACTCGTTACCGATGATATACTCGACACGAACACCGCCCTTGATGCGCTTGACCTGAATCTGGCCGTTGAGCGCGGCATCAAAGTAGGAGTTAAGCTCTGAGGTGTTATTGGTCGTGTTGTCCGAGTATTTGACGATAATCTGCGAGAGAATATCGCGCTTGGTCTTCTCCGAACCCTTGGAGCTTGCAACATCGTAGGGGTTGGAGAACTGCACCTGGCCGGTTTTCTTATTCTTGACGCCAAATGCTCCGGTGTACTCGTTAAAGTACATGATAAAATTATCATTTTCCAGATAAGGCACCATCCAAGCCAGTGCTTCTTCGGGATTTTTAAATACTTCCTGTGTGTATTTGATGGTTTCTGCGGTCTTTTCAACAGGCTCCGTGGTTTCGTCCTTCTTATCAGCAGCGCTGACGCCAAAGACGGAGAACACGGTGAACGAACCCAGCATCATCAACACAGCCAGGAGAGTCGATATCGATTTAATAAATAATTTCATTGATTCTTTTCTCCTTTCTGCTTTATGCTCGATACTGAAGTTCTGTCACGATATTGGTGATCAAGCTGACGATCTTACCAACCAGCGTAGTAAACAGCACTGCTACGAACATGATAACCGCCATACCGACAATGGTAAAGATGAAGGTAAGGAGGTTCTTGCCCATCGAATAGTCGTGAGTAACCATGGTCGCAAAGAAGACCATAATGCCCATCCAAACAAAGGCCAGTGTGGTGACCAGCTGAACGATACCGGCTTCATCTGCGGTAACAAAGTTGGACAGGAAGGTGGCGGGAATGATCAGCATAGGAACCGGCAGCAAGCAGTACGAAACGGCGATGAAGATATCCTTGAAGCTACCTTCGCCCTCGAACAGCGTCGTCAGACACCAGTTCGCAATGACAAACAGCAGCATGGGAACCAGAACGCCAAGAGACTGTGCCCAAATGGTGGAATAGTTGCCCTCGGGATTCAGAACGTATCCCTGACCGATCGCCTGATAGAAGAAGGCAACAATGGTCAGAGCAACAAACACCAGAGCGGCACGAAGCGAACCGCGCTTTTCGTGCTTGAGGTCCCAGAATCCATCGAACGGATGGAAAATGGTATAGAAACCATACATCAGTTCCTGCCAGAACGTCTTTCTTTCACGACCGTCGGTCGCAGCCTTCTTGTTGACCTTCTTGGTGTAACCAAAGAATTTGATAACAGCCACAAGCACTACAATAATAATGAGAATAAGCAACAAGAAATAGTCAGACATCCATTCCTTACGCACCTCGCGATAGGAGTTGGACCAGTTGCCCGTATCGTAAGCGGTTTCATAATATTCGAGCGAAGCCTCATATTCACCGCTACGGTACAGTGCGTTACCGATACCTACGTATGCAGCATCGAAATTGGAGTTGTGCTGAAGCACGCTTCTCCAGCACTGAATAGCGTACGTGTAGTCCAGCGAGTTTTCTGCGGAAATTGCTTCCAGCAGAAGATCACCGTATTCCGTGCGCTCATAGACGACCATGCAGTTATTGGATTTATCCAAGACCAGCATGGTATCGCCCTGGTACGTAATTGCCTCGATATTGGCAACCGCACCCAGCATGGTACCCTTATCACCGAAGGCGAACAGCAAGTTACCGTTGAAATCGTAGGTATAGATCTTACTGCGCTTTTCATCGATGATGGACCAGGTCTGCTCAGGACCGCAAGCAACGTCAATGATCTTGGACGGACCACTGGTTGTAGCATCCTTATTGTATCCGCCACGGACGTCAACCTCACCGACAGGCGGGTAGAAGCCGTTGCGTCGCATGATCTCATTACCCGCGGAGTTGAGCATCTTAACAGGCATATAGTCGCCGTTTTTGTTGCCCTTTTGGATCTGAGCCAATGCAGTATCGGATTCGATGGAGGAGGTCGTTACGTAAATGTAACCACTTCCCGACTCTTCGCCGGGGGTGTAGGTAATGTTGTTGAACTCGGTCGAAACCAGGTTCTGGGAGATCTTCTTCTGTTCCTCCGTACGAATACGTCTCCAGATGATCTGCCATGCAGAGATGGTTACCGCCTGTGCACCGATGAACTTGACGAACTCGCCGTCAGAGGTCATAACGATGATACCCTGGTAGGTCGTCGAAGAAACGACGTAAAGTCTGCCAAAGTCATCCACTGCGATAGCAACAGGACGATAAACGCTGTTTTCATCGAACAGAGCACTCTGCGGCTCTGCGATCTCGCGAACAAATTTACCTGCGCGGTCGAAGACGACAATACGTGCCTTATCTGTGTCGCAAACCCAGATGTTGTCCTTGGTTACGAACACACCCTGGGGATTAGAGAGGCTATCATCGATACCCTGATCGTTGACAAAGGAGCTGATGTACTTGGGATCGCGATAGTAGCGGTTGAGAATAACGATACGGTTATTACCTGCATCCGCGATATACACGTTTTCCTGATCGTCCGTCACCAAGTCGGCGGGGTTGTTCAGGCCCTTTTCATCCAAACCCATATCCGCAGCGCCCAGCGACTGGTATGCGGAGTAGGCATCGGGGGAGTACAGCGGCGTACCACCGATCGAATAAGTGTACGTCTGATAAGCAGACGAAGCACCTACCGGAATGGCAAGCACGGAGATCAGAGCAAGGAGAAGTGCCAGAATTGATACAATTCTCTTCATATTCATAATATATGGTACCCTCCTTCTTTTAGTCTTTCATACCACTGGAACCCATGGTTTCAATGATATTCGACTGCGAAACAACGAATACGATGATCGGGACTGCCATCATAAGCACCATTGCAGCAGCGGATGCACCGGCACGTCTGATACCACCTGCGGTGATCTGACCGATTGCGTAGTTAAACGACTTCCACTGCTCGGAATAAATATAAATGGAAGAACCCGAGTTCCAAAGACCTTGGAACGAATAGATGATGAGCGTCAGCCACGCGGGCTTAACCATGGGCATGGCGATTGTCCACCAGATGTGGATCTCTCTCGCACCGTCCAGACGTGCACTTTCCAGTACCGTGTCGTGAACGTTGGTATCCATGAACTGCTTCATCAGGTAAAGACCCAGCGTCGATGCCCATGCGGGAACGATAACGGCCCACAAGGTATCGATCATATGGAAGGCAGACATGATCATGAAGGAACAAACGGCAGTGATGGTCGAGTGGAACATCAGTGAAGTCTGAACCGTCTTAAACATAACCTGGCCGCCCGGGAATTTGATCTTTGCCAGTGCGTATGCACAAAGCGATGCAAGGAAGAGGTGTCCGAACGTACCGCCAACCGAAATCAAAATCGTATTAAAGATGTAGCGAGAGAACGGAACCCAAGAGGTGTTCATGAGCATGAACAGGTCGCGGAAGTTGGTCCACGTAGGATTTTTTGCGAAGAATCTCGGAGGATACATCCAAAGTTCATCCAAAGGCTTGAGCGACTGCGAAACCGCATAGACCATGGGGAGGAACATGAACACGCCGAGAATAACAAGCAGGACTGTGATACCTGCGTCGCCGCCTGCGGAACGCGAGAGAACGACTTTATGCTTTCTTGTTCTTAATTTTGCCATGTTATGTACCTACCTTTGACAATGCTCTCTTGACCACCATATTCGCGCCGATCATGATCGCGAACAAGACAACGGCGATAGCCGAGGCGTAACCCATTTCGTAACGCGAACCGGCGTAGTCGTTTAAGTGGTGCATGATGGTGTGTGCTGCGTAGTCTGTAGACGGGAAGCCGCAAAGTGCGTCAACGATACCACCGAAACCGAAGGCGCCGGTGATTGCCATGATAGCACCGAACATCAGCTGCGGTCTCATGGAAGGCAGCGTGATGTACCAAAGCTCCTGCCAACGGTTCTTAACACCGTCAACAGCGCCTGCCTCGTACATCGAACGGTCAATACCCTGCAAACCTGCGATAAAGGACAGGAAGGAGGTACCAAGCGATGTCCAAAGAGCAACGATGATACAAAGCGGCATGATGTACTTAACATCCTTGAACCAGTTGATAGGCTCTGTGATCATACCGATCTCCATCAGCCAAGCGTTTGCCCAGCTGTATGCGTCCGAGCCGAAGAAAGCACCCCAGATGGTAAATACCTGACCGGAGATGGAGGGCGCATAGAAGACCAGAGTGACAAGTGCACGAATGCGGGGGGAAAGCTCATTGATGAACCATGCGACCAGGAAGGACATCAAGTAAGAAACAGGTCCTACGATTGCCGCAAAGATGAGTGTGTTTTTGCAAGCGATAAGGAAGATATCATCATCGAAGAACAACGAAATGTAGTTCTCGAAGAAGAGAAATTCCGTGCCCGCAATATCGATCATGTTAAAGTTGGTAAAGCTGATAAAGGCCGACAGAACGACGGGGAGGACGGTAAAGATGGTGAACAAAATCATGTAAGGCGCAACCATCAAATAGGCGACCTTATTCTTTTTCATCTCTTTCCAGATCCATTGACGGCGAGTGATCGTCGTGCGCGATACAGCTTTTAATTCTTCAGTTTTTTGTGACATTTTTGCTCTCTCCTTTTCTGAATAAATTAACTGTGTATCGTGCATTAATACGATGCCAGCGCGGCGGACGCGTTAGCAAGGCACTCGGCAGCAAAGTAGATCAGCTGGTTTTCCGACAAATCATCGATCTTATAGCCGCCGTGCTCCTTATCTTGATCCTGCTTGAACACCTTAACGGTGTAGCTTGCGGGATCTGCGGAAGCCAGCATTTCCATCAAAAGATCGGAGTATTCCTTCAGAAGAACCATATTTTCATCCGCAACCGCGTGCTTAACGTTGGTCATGATTGTCTCAAAGCGTGCGCTGTCGATTTCAGCAAGCAGCTCCAATGCCTCTGTTGCCTGAGCGCCTCGCTTATCTGCCAGCGTCTTACCGACGTCAAGCGTTTCCAAATGGAACTCGGAACGCTTACGGGTGATCTCTTTGTTAATGGTGTTAATGTAGCTGAGCAGCTCGGTTACAGGGTCTGCATCATTATTGTAAGCATCCAGGAATGCGAAGTTGGTGTAACGGTCAATGTAGTATGCACCGGGATAGTTGGGAACGGATGCAAGGTTGGAGAACTGCTTGCTGACCTCGGTATATTCCTCGGTCGTCCAAGGCATGGAGGCCAATGCCTCTTTGTTTGCCGTGTTATGCTTTGCAGAGTCACCCATAATAGCAACCATTTCATTTGCATACTGCGTCTGGCAGGATGCACCGGTGTACCACTTGAGGTACTCCCAAGCATCCTCCTCGTGGTCAGTACCGCCGATCATAACGTCAGCGTTAACACCCGAAATGGAGCAGTTATTGATATTGCCGTTTTCATCCACCACACCGGGCAGCGGAACGAACTTCCACAAGCCGTCGATTTCGGTTGCGAAGACCTTGAGCTGGTTGTAAAGACCGGTGTAGTCTGCGATCAGAATGGGCATCTCACCCGTTCTGAAACGGTTAGCAGCATCATACTGATAAGGGAAGGAATGCATGGTAAACAGGTTACACATGGTCTGGAAGGCGTTCAGACCTTCCTCAGAATCCAGATTGATTCTCATACCGTCATCAGCAAACAGCTCGCCGCCGCTCTGATACAAGAACATCTTGTAGTCGGTCGTCAGACCGATCTCCATGTTGTTACCCTCCAGGTCCGTCTGTGCAGCATAGATGTCTTCCCAAGTCTTAGGAATTTCAATGCCCATATCGGCAAGAATGTCAATACGAACGAACAGCATCGGGAAACCCTGCGTTTCGGGCAGACCGTAGTAATGAAGCTCACCCTCGTCGTTGGCAATACCGAGAACCAGCATGGCCGATTCAGTAAAGTTGGAAGTAACCTCTTCGAAGTCCTCACGCTTGTTGCCCTGCGAGTCAACGTCCAGCGTAGCAAGTGCGCCACGGATCGCGTAGTTGATAACCTCGCCATGACCGATGCCCAAGTAAACATCAGGTCCCATGCCTGCAAGGATGGAAGGCAGCAGCGTACCGCCCGTGATCAACTTCAAGTCAACGGGAATACCGGACTCGGGAGTAAATTCGTTGGTAACCAGGTTTCGGATGACCTGCGATTGGTCACGGCCGTAAGCAACCCATACCTCCAGCGCATTGCCCTCAACCTCAGTCATTGCACCCATGGCGTTATAGTCACGTCTGAAGGACTGAATGAAGGACTTAATTTCGTGCCACAGCTTTGCCAAGAAGCCGGGCTCTGCCTCAGGCAGTTCCCCGTCGGGGCTTTGAATGATGATGTAGTCAACCTGAAGAGGCTGCTTCTTGGCGTCGGTCAAGAACGTACCGACCGAACCAATGTAGGACTTCAGCGTTTCCAGGTTTCTTGCGATCTCGTCCTCGTCCTCCATACGCTTGAGCAACGTGTAGACCTTATCCAACGTTGCGACCGTGGAAGAAGACGTACCGGCAATTTCCTTCAGCTCTGCGGAAATGACCGCAAGTCTTTCGCGCTGCAGAATCATGTCAGCCAGCGTAGTGGGCATGATGCGCTTGAAGTTGTAGTCACGATAGTCATCAGGCTTGGTACCCGTCAGACGAATGATCTGCAGATAGTCGTCATTGATATGATTCAAAACGTCTTCGATCTCGCTAACGACTTCAGACATCGTACCGAGCGTAACCTCAAGTGTCAGCGTGTAGGTAACACCCTCGACGAAATAGAACTGGAAGGCATCCTGCGAACCGTCGGTCATACTGGTGGACTGCCAGTAGCTCGAATAGTTGAAGCGCGCCTGTGCGGCTTCAAGGAAAGGATAACCGTTATAGTAGCCGTCATCGGTCGGATTCAAGCCATCGCTGTACAGGCTGATCGAACGGCTGACGAACAGACCGTCCAACACATTCTGTCTAAACCGCATATCGATGGAATACAGGCCGGTGGAGTCCACCTTAAAGGTATAGGACAAGGCCTGACCGGGCGTCTGCCACTTCTCACCGCCGATAACGTTGAGCATCACGCGGGAGGTGTCAGAGGGAGAAGTCGCGGCGGACGCGCGATCCTCTACGGGGTAAACGGTATTGGTGGAGAATTCAGAGGGAGTCTCCGCCTCCATTTTGATGAAGGACGTACCCTTGGGAGCATTGGCATACTTTGCTTGATACTCCGCATAGGTAGGAATACTTTCCTGGGGCATCAAAATGATCTGCGAGATTGCCATGGGCTCATTCATACCCTTGAGCGAGATGGAAATCTTACCATCCTCACCGGGGGACAGAATGTACTTAAAGCTTTCAGCATAGTAGCCCTGGCTGTCCTTCAGATCATAAACGCTCCACTTAGGCGTCTGCATTGCCGTAGGACGCAACTCGTTGCTATCCAAGTCATTGACAAAGAAACGTGCGCCAATCTCGTCCAGCAAGAACTTCGAGGTTGCCTCAGTCCATGCATCAGGCATTTTGAAGATCAGATGAGTACCGTCCTCGCGCGTCTCACGCGTAACAGTCAAACCCAACTCCTTTGCACGGTTCTCGTAGTCATCGGCATTCTTCTTGGCAGGAACCTTGAAATCATAGTCCTGATACGCATTCTGCCATACCTTGGGAAGGGTCAGCGAGCGCGCTTCCTTAAAGGGAGCCTTACCGTCGATGTAAAATTCTCTTTCGATGGCAGAAGCCTTACCTTCTACGGGGTAGTAGATGATACGAATGCTGTAAAGGCCTTCCTTCACATCATCCAGCGTAAAGGTAACGGTACCGTCACCGGGCGTGTACAAAGCATCCACGCCATCGTATTTGGTCTGGTAAATACCGACCAGCGAGCCGGCAAGCGTTTTGTCTGCAGACAATCTTGCCCACTCCTCGTCCGTCAGCTAATCAAGCGTCGTCTGATCCATGTCCAAGTCAGCCAGAGGATCGACGATAATCGTTTCGGTGGCATCACTCATGCCAACGAAATTCTTGATGTACTTGCTGTACGAAATCGAGTCAAGCTCTTCCTTGTAATCCGCAATCGTCTTGTCGGTTACACTGGAGTTTTTGCCTGCTTCATCCGTCTGCTGCGCACTGACACCAAAGGTACCACCGCAGATCAGAAGACACAAAACAAGCAAAAAGGAAGCCACTCTTTGGAATTTCGTGTTTCTCATGTAACTTTCCTCCTACAAGATTTTCACGACGCGGGCGGCGACAAGGCGAGAAAAACTTGCCACAATCCCATCGTCGTGCGTTGATGGTCTCCACGTGCGTGCGGCAAAACGTCAATACACACCCGAATTTCGGGATGGCAAAAAGCCGTCCCCTTCTGCCATTGCTCCCGCGGCGCGGTTTGTCGCAGAAGCAACGGCAGAAAGAAAGCGAATGTCAACGCACGGCCGTCCACACCGCACGGTGACATCTCTTGCGTTCTGCTGTTTCTTTGCTGTAGTGTCGTTTGCAACACGCAAAGCGGGCATATGCCCACCACGTGGATGCGATCTCACGCGCGCACGCACGAAAAATCGCACAAAAATAAGGCAATTCGCATCCTAATTATAAGAACCAAGCTGCGAAACACCCTAAATTGATGCTCACATCATACCACAAAATGCCGAAATTGTCAACAATCATATACACAAATAAACGTGGGCTATCGGGGGCTAACGAGAGGTTTATTTCTTACTTTTTCACCCCTCTTTTTGCGTCTTTTTCATCATCATTCATCGAGAATCTACATTGGCATATTTGATAGTTCTCAAGAGTAACTTACATTTACCATTTGAGAAGCATTATCCTCTAAAATCGCCCAATTCGAGCATATCCGCCTATTATTTCGAGCGTATTCTTTCCTGTCTTCATAAAACGTAAAAAACAATTACCCTCTTTTCGCCCATCTTGTTGCGCGCGCAACTTTTCAAAACGTTGAAAAAATAGGCAATTTGCACAAATTCAAACATGAATTTTCTACACACAAAAAAGGCGGTATCTTTCCCGCCTTTTTTGTATTTTTCGATTCTTATCTTAAATTTTCTTTGGTTTTTTCCATCATCCATCAATAATTTACATTTTTTTACATATTTTTCATTCAAGACCAATTTCGCGCTTATTGATTTTTTCGATCCACTTGTTAATCTGCTGACACACCACTTCCCCATCCATATCATCGGGAACTGCGGCACGGTAAGCAATTGTTCCGTCCGAGTTTTGCAGCTCAAGCCACGCGCCACGCGCCGTTGCCACTGCATTTTTCTTGTTGGTCAAGTTGATCTTGTTTTCGTACGGAATCATCGTTGCTCCTTCCAAATCCGTCCACAACAATTTTTGCATATCCGTTTTAACCGCGCCGTTGCTCAAATCAACCGTTGCTCCATGTACCAATAACAAGTCCTGCGTAAAACAGATCGCTGTTGCTTGATAGACGTCTGACAACAGCTTTGCGTCTTTTCCACGGCGAAATGCGTGAGCCTCTTGATCAAAAACAAAGGACTCTGCGCAATACGGCGCAGGTGTGCTTAACACACGCGACTTCATATCGGGACTTCCCTGCGCATTCTCATGAAAATTGGCCAACGCTTTTTGAATGTTGCCTCGTATCTCACTCTCAGGAACATGACGTGCGCTGGTAACCAAGAAAAGTATAAGTCCAACCGGAACCATGACGCAGGGTCCATAATAAGACGCCGCCGTCCGCCCGATCCAAAACCAGATCAAGCCGACGATCAGCAGGCCTCCGCCGAGTAGGCGAAGGACATCATTTTGCTTAAAAAAACGTTCATTTCTTTTTAAATCCATACAATCACTCTCCATTCTTTCCTTTTTTGCTGTGCATTTTGTTGTTTTCAGTATATCATGGCAATCAAGCAAAAGCAAGCAACCGCTGGTTTACGTTATCGTCCTCTTGGTTGAATTTTCCCCGCCATTTATATAGACACAAAACTTTGTAAAGGGTTGGGCGGCTTAAATAATTTTTTCGTTGAGTTTATGTCCATTAAAAATTTACAAAAAGGGATTGCTTTCTTTCTTTATTTGCGGTATCATTATAGTAATTCTGAAAGAAAGGTGGTGCACCATGTTCGGATACGTCCGCCCTTATCCCCCCGAGCTGAAGATACGGGAATACGAATATTATCGCGGCGTTTATTGCGGATTATGCCGTGCCATGGGCCGCTGTACCGGACAATGCTCCCGCCTGACGCTAAGCTACGACTTGGTCTTTTTAGCATTGACACGCCTGGCATTGCTTGGAGGAAATCCCTGTGTTGACAAGACCTCTCGTGCTGTACATTTTGATAAAAAACGCTGTCTCCCCCACCCCTTTCGCCGTCGTGCTTGCTTGCAGCCTGGGGACACCACAGATTACGTCGCTTGTGCCGCCGCCGTACTTGGATATCACAAAATTCTTGATGACAAGCAGGACGAAACGGGCAGCAAGCGCTTGCGTGCTCGCCTGCTTGTTCCCCAATTTCGCATCTGGCAACGCCGCGCCGAACAACGATACCACGGCCTTTCCGAGCTGATTTCGCCGTCCATGTCTGCGCTTTTCCAAATGGAAGCAAACGGACTTCCCTCGGCCGACGAGCCTGCCTCTGCTTTTGGGCAAGCGTTGGGTGCGTTGTTTGCGCACGGGCTGAATGAGCCACAATCTCGCATTGCCCATCATATCGGCTATCACGTCGGGCGTTGGCTGTATTTCATTGATGCTATTGACGATTACGACGGTGACCTGCGCGCAGGACGCCCCAATCCCTTTTACCGTCTCTACGGTGAAGAGGGCATGACGCAAGAGCGCCGTGAGCATTTGGAAAACGCACTCATTGTTGAGTTGCACCGTGCTTGCGATGCGCTGGATCTCGTACACATCGACGAGACCATGTGCGGTAAGGAATTGTCGCCCTTGTTGTATCATATGCTTCAAACAGCCCTTCCCCAAAAAACACACGAAATCCTTTTCCCAAAATGTAAACAACCTTCGACCAAGGAGAACAACGAATCGCTATGATGGATCCGTATAAAATACTCGGGGTCGCTCCCGGTGCGACCGATGATGAAATCAAGCAGGCCTACCGTGCGCTGGTTCGCAAATATCATCCCGACAAATATGCCAATACCGATCTTGCCGATATGGCAAACGAAAAAATGAAGGAGACCAACGCCGCTTACGAGCAAGTTCAACGTATGCGGCGCGAAGGAACCACCTCAACTTCTTCCCACGCGCAAGACGAGTCCGATTCGTCGCAAGAATCCTCTCATTACGAAAGCTACAGCGGCAATTCCGTTTTTGCCCGTATCCGTATGCATATCAACAACGGCGATTTGGACGACGCACAGGTGCTTCTGCGCACTGTGCCAGATGATGATCGCGGTGCCGAGTGGCATTTTCTCATTGGATGTGTTCTGTTGCGTCGGGGGCACATCGTCGATGCTCAAAATCATTTGGACACCGCTTGTCGCATCGATCCGTACAATTCAGAGTATCGCATCGTACGTGACCGTCTGCGGGCACAGACCGCCGCCCAGGCAAGCGGCTACCGCACCGATACCGCAAGCAACAGTGGCTGTGCCTGCTCGGCCTGCGATATATGCATGACTCTTGCTTGCGTGGATTGCTGTTGCGATTGTCTGTGCAGCAGACATTGAGGTGACTCATGAAGACTTTCTCTTCCCCGCCCTCCTCACGTAAGCAACGCCGACGCCGCACCAAGCGTCTTGCTATCTGTGCCATGCTCGCCTCGTTGGGCGTAGTCATTTTATATTTTGGCGCCCTGCTTGAGATTTTTGAGCTCTGCGTTGTGGCATTGACTGCCATGCTGCTCGTTCCCGTTGTCATCGAATACAAGCGCGGTTATCCTTGGGGGATCTATGCTACAACAGCTTTGCTCTCTCTTTTGCTCTTGCCGCAAAAAATGCCTGGGGTCGTATATCTTCTTTTTGGCTTTTACCCCATTGTTAAAGCCTACCTTGAGCGGCTGCCCCGCCTGATCTGCTTTGTTTGCAAGCAAGGCATTTTCATCTTGATCGAAGCCGGTGTGGTCATGGCCTCCAATCTGATCTTAGGCGTTGAAGAGATGCCCCTTTGGTACGACATATCACTCGTGCTCCTCGGTTATGCCACGCTCGTTCTGTTCGATATCGCTCTGACTAAACTGATCACGCTGTATATGCGAAAATATCGAGACCGCATTTCCCGACTGATGAATTAACGCAAAAACCGGCTGTCACCGCAGTGACAGCCGGTTTTTGTTTATTAATCAATCAACTTCAAATTCTGCCCATATCATATAGTGATCGGAATGCTTACGGTCATCCACAACACCGCTATCCAGCAAAATAAAGTCGTCCGAGTACATAATGTTATCCAAACACTCGGTGGGCCAAGGGGGCGTTTCCTCTTTCCAGTAGGAGTGGAGGGGATTGTCCTCGTTGCTTACGCCCGTCAGGCTTTCAATCGTTTCGTATTCTTCCAACGCCTCAATATTGAAATCGCCCGTTAGAATACAATAATCATGTCTCCAGACCGCTTCCTCGATGAATTCCATCTGGCTCTTGCGAACGTCAAGGGTGTTATAGGTCAGGTGTGCGTTAAAAAAGTGGATCTCTGCATCTTCAACCTGAATGATCACATGACCCAGCACTCGCTGCTCGTATCCACCCGAGGCAAGCTGCGTGGTCTCCTCAAAGGTGATGGGATACTTGGACAGAATGCCCGTACCGTAGTCACCGGTTATACCATAGGAGGTCAGGCTGATTGCTTTGGAGAAATAATAGTATTTGTAGCCGGTCATCTCGGACAAAACCTTCAAGGTGTCCAGGTTAGCAGAACGGCTGGACAGATAATCGACCTCCTGAAGGCCGATGATATCCAGATCCAATTCAAGAATATCGTCCGCGATCTTTTTCAAATTGTGCGAAACGAGCGAGCCGTTCGCTATGTTGTACGAACCAATTTTGAGCTTGAGCACTTCGGGTTCCTCCGGTTCCGGTTTTTCTTGGTTGTTTGGGCCTTCAGTATTGCCCGGGTCCTCGGTATTGCCCGGCTCTTCAGTATTGCCGGTATCTTCGGTGTTGCCTGGATTTTCAGTATCGCCTGGCTGTTCATTGTCGCCGGGCTGTTCATCCGGTGGGGGGGTACATGCCGTAAACAAAGGCAAGGCCAACAGCATTGCCAACACCAGCAAAAAGATCGTCAGTTTTTTCATGGTTCACGTTCTCCTTAAATCGAACTTAATTCAAGATACGATTATCATATCACATTCAAATACGTTTGTCAAGTACAAAAAGAGGATAGCATTCACTATCCTCTTTGAATAATTTATTGTTGTCTTAAATTATTTACCGTTCGACTCCAGATCAACGACTTGGACATACAGATCGGCCGTCTGACCGGCAGTCAGAACAACCTTATACCACTCACCGTCAGTCGAGATTGCAACACACTTAACTGCAGTTCCTACCGTCAGCGTAGTAACCGTTGCAGTCAGCGAGTCAGGCGATGCATATACACGAACGCCACCGGTCTTATGCACGGCATACATCATCTGGGGCTCGGTCAGCGTGGTAAATACAACCTCGGGCTTAACCGTCGGATCTTCATCACCACCACCTACAGGAGGAGTAACAACAGGACCGCTGTAACCGGACAAATACTTAGAACCAACATAGTAATACTGACCATCGACATCCTGAATACGATACCAGTGGCCGTCGGGAGAAATGGCAACGCAGGTGACCGTTGTACCCTTATTCAAATATGCGGCAACATTTTCATCCGTGGGATCCATCCAAGGAGACGTGCGCTTTTTGAGAACATCAGCGGTAACCGTCTTGGTGATTGCTTCTTCCAAAGCAACAAAAGTGCTACCAGTAATATCTTCAGTAGTTACATAATCAGAGCTGAGGTAATACTGCTTACCATCGTAAACGACCAGGCTCCAGCCTGCCTCGTTCTTTGCAATGCGTTCCAGCTTGGTACCAAGAGACAGCTTAGTCACAACTTGACCATTCATAGACGGCTCAGTACGCAGGTTAAGTGCTTCCGTCGTTACGTATACAATTTCGGAAGGATCGATCTGGACAAACTCATTGGGGTCTTTTACAGGGGGATCTACGGGAGGATCCTCGGGACCGGGCTGTTCGGGTGCAGTATACAATGCCAAGCAGTTGGACGCAACGTAGTACTCGCCCTCCAAGCCTGCCGCCTCGTAGCGAATCTTGCTCCACTCGCCGTCCTCGGACACACCAATACGGGTAATGACTTCGTTAACACGCAACTCGCCGACAACGTTGGCAACGTCAGCCGCGGGCTTAAGACGAAGCTCAACCGTTACAAGCGCATAAACCTGCTCGTTCACCTCGGTAAAGGTGATCTCTGGCTTTTCGGGATTTGCGGGCTTTTCAAGCTCAGCGCCGCACTTGTCGCACTTGTAGTCTGTATCCGCGTCCTCGTGCGTGCAAGCAGGCTTTTCAAGCTCAGCACCACATTTGTCACACTTGTAGTCCGTATCAGCATCCTCGTGCGTCGTGCATGCAGGCTTTTCAAGCTCAGCGCCGCACTTGTCGCACTTGTAGTCTGTATCCGCGTCCTCGTGCGTTGTGCAAGGAGGCTCGGGATCCTTCGGCTCATCCGGGGTTTTATCTTTACATGCGACCATAGAGCCTACGATCAGCAGTGCGAGTGCAAACGAAAGAAACTTTTTTAACATCATTCTTTTCTCCTTATCCATCAATTTTATGTGTTCAACGTTGCCGCCGAGGAATACTCGAGCAACCGCGTACATATACTGCATACATTATAACACAACATATAGGGCTTGTCAATAAATTTATCCACATTTTTTAGATAAAATTGCGTGTTTTTTCGCAGTCTAGCGATGAAAAAATTGCCCTCTCGACAAAATCTGTTCCAGTGGTGAAGCATAGCCTTTGATTCACATTAAACCACCCTCTGCAATCACGCAAGTGGGGAAAATGACTCAATTTCCATGCGCTTGCTTTCTTGAAGCAATCATGTAAAAATCCTATCGTTAAAAACATCACAGTTTTTTCTTGACAAGACGAGGTTTCTGTGATACAATGTTTCATTATGATATCGTATACGCACGCGCGGTGCGCGGCGTTTGAAAGGAGACTTTACAAGCTATGATGAAAAACAGCGATAAGACCATGGACAAAATCGTGGCTCTTTGTAAAACACGCGGCTTTATTTTCCCTGGTTCCGAAATTTACGGCGGTCTTGCCAACTCCTGGGACTACGGTCCTTTGGGTGTTGAATTTAAGAACAACGTCAAAAAGGCTTGGTGGAAAAAGTTTGTCCAGGAAAGCAAATATAACGTTGGGCTTGACAGTGCCATTATTATGAATCCTCAGACTTGGGTCGCTTCGGGTCACGTGGGTGGCTTTTCCGACCCTCTGATGGACTGCAAGCAGTGCCGCGCCCGTCACCGTGCGGACAAGCTGATCGAGGAGTATGCTTTTGAGAACGGCACCGACGACAATCCTGCCGCTTGGTCGTTCGAAGAAATGGCTGCCTTCATTAAAGAAAAGAACATCGGTTGCCCCGATTGCGGCGGTCATGAATTTACAGATATCAAAAAATTTAATTTGATGTTCAAGACCTTCGTTGGCGTAACCGAGGACTCGGCATCGACTGTATATCTGCGTCCCGAGACGGCACAGGGTATCTTTGTTAACTTCCCTGCCGTTCAGCGCTCCACTCGCCGCAAGCTGCCCTTCGGTGTTGCTCAGATCGGTAAATCCTTCCGTAATGAGATCACGCCCGGTAACTTTGTGTTCCGTACCCGTGAGTTCGAGCAGATGGAACTGGAATTCTTCTGCAAGCCCGACACCGATCTTGAATGGTTTGCCTACTGGAAGGACTACTGCCACAAGTGGCTGTTGGATCTGGGTATGAAGGATGAAAACCTGCGTCTGCGCGACCACGATCCCGAGGAATTGGCCTTCTACTCCAAGGCAACGACCGACTTTGAGTTCCTGTTCCCCTTCGGTTGGGGTGAGCTGTGGGGCATCGCCGACAGAACCAACTACGACCTCGGCCAGCACGCCGAGCACAGCGGTAAGGACATGACCTATTTCGATCAGGAAGCCAACGCACATTACGTTCCCTACGTTATCGAGCCCTCGTTGGGTGCCGATCGTGTAGCCTTGGCCTTCCTTGTTGAAGCCTATGACGAGGAAGTGATCGACGAGGCCAAGAACGATGTCCGCACCGTTCTGCACCTACATCCTGCCTTGGCTCCCTTCAAGGCGGCTGTCCTGCCCCTGTCCAAGAAGCTGGGCGACAAGGCAGGCGAGATTTACGCTGAATTGTCCAAGTACTTCATGGTGGATTACGACGAGACCGGCTCGATCGGCAAGCGTTATCGCCGCGAGGATGAGATCGGCACGCCTCTTTGCATTACCGTTGACTTCGAAACGGTAGGCGACCCCGACAAGGGCGTTGAGGCTGACAACTGCGTTACTGTCCGTGACCGCGATACCATGGAGCAGGTTCGAATCCCGATCTCCGAGCTCAAGAGCTACATTGAGGAAAGAATTCAGTTCTAAATCTGAATATGACAAAGCCGCGCATGGAGTTTTCCGTGCGCGGTTTTTGTGCGGGGGAGAAAGGTTTTTTTGCAAGTTTCAAACAACTTCTCCTAAGGCCTCGCACAGCTCCGCGCGCTCGGTGTACAGCATTAGATGTTACTTCTTTGTCGTTCAACAAAGAAGTAACCAAGAAAATGAACTCGGACGTTCCCTCCGAGCCCTCCCTCGGCATTGCCGCTCTACAAAGAGAATCAAGAGATAAACATATATACCTTTTATGCCGTGCTTCAAATTTTGCTACCACGAGCGGCAGATATGCCTCAGCAGAAAGTTTTGCGGGTTTCTTAAGGGTATTAAGCCCTTAAGTTCCCTTTCTTTCGCCCTTTCTTTGTGGAACGCCAAAGAAAGGGCATCTTTGCTTTTAGCGAGCGCACAAAGTTGGGCGAGCCTGTAGAAGAAGTTGTATAAAATTCAGATGCCAATATTTTTCAAAAACCTATTGCCAAACCTCCCCTCTTTGTGGTATACTATACTCTGTAAAATAACGCAATAAAGGAAAAATCAATTATGATCATCGCACTTGAAGAAGCAAAATATAAATTGACCGCTCTGCGCGATCCCATCGCCGAGTTGAGCAATGCGTTGCGCATTGAGCAGCTCCGCGCCGCTGCCGAGGACGAGGAACAGCAAACACTTGACCCTTCGTTCTGGAACGATCCCGATCGTTCTTCCCGCATCCTGCAGGGCATCAAGCAGAAAAAGACTACCATCGAAAATTATGAAAAGTTAGTCGCCCGTCTGGAGGATGCCATTGCACTGGCCGAAATCGCCATCGAAGCCGGTGATGAGGACAGTATTCCCGAAGTGCAAAGTGAACTGGAGGCTATCACGGCCGAGGCAGAAAAGCAGCGCATCGGTGTGCTTTTGTGCGGCGAATATGATAAGAATAATGCTATCGTTTCCTTCCATCCCGGCGCGGGCGGAACCGAGGCACAGGACTGGGCGCAAATGCTCTACCGCATGATCACTCGCTGGGCCGAGCGCAACGATTTCACCTATAAACTGGTTGATTGGTTGGACGGCGATGAGGCCGGTATCAAGAGCGCGACTATTATGGTAGAGGGCATGAATGCTTACGGCTATCTCAAGAGCGAAAACGGCGTTCACCGCCTCGTTCGTGTTTCTCCCTTCGATGCGGCGGGTCGCAGACAGACATCATTTGCTTCCATCGAAGTCATGCCCGAATTTGAAAATGCAGATTCGGTCGAGCTCCGTGAAGAAGATCTTGAAATTACTGCCCACCGCTCCTCCGGTGCGGGCGGTCAGCACATCAACAAAACTGACTCGGCAATCCGTATCGTGCACAAGCCCACGGGCATCGTAGTCGGCTGTCAGACCGAGAGAAGCCAGCTACAAAACAAAGAAACGGCTCTGAAAATGCTCAAGGCCAAGCTGATGGAGATCAAGCTGCGTGAGCGTCTGGACAAGATCGAGGATATCAAGGGTAACCGCGCCAACATCGAGTGGGGCTCTCAGATCCGCTCCTACGTCTTTATGCCCTACACGCTGGTCAAGGACAACCGTACCCAGTACGAAACGGGTGACGTCAACGCCGTCATGGACGGCGAGATCGACGGCTTTATCAACGCCTATCTCAAACATCAATCCGCAAACAATCAATAACGCTATATTTCACAGTAAAAAATGCTTTTCGCCGTGGCGGAAAGCATTTTTTGACAGCAAAAGACGGACGCCTGAAAGCGTCCGTCCTCTTTGTTTTATTGCGCATATTTACCGTAAATATACCGATAATCCTCGACATACAAGAGTTGGCTGCTGGCTTTTGCAGTGATCACAACATAGCGACCGCCCGAAGTCGATTCCATGTAAGTCGCCAAGCAATAACCTGCCTCCGGGGTCAGTCCCGTTTTAGCTGCCATAATCTTTCCGTTATCCGGGAAGAAGGGCAACTTGCCCATCTTATTGTATAGATCTACGAAATAGGTACTGTAGAGTCTTCCCGGGCGAATGTTGGTGGAAAATTCCCATCTTTCCGCAGAAAGGAGCGTCTTGACCTGCTCGTTATCCAAAGCGGCCGCCATAATGCTGGCCATTTCACGGCAAGTCGTATAATGATTGTCATCATGAAGACCGGTGGCATTCATAAAATGCGTTGCAAGCAATCCGAGCTCAGCCACCTTGTCGTTCATCAATTGAACGAACGCCTCATGCGAGCCGGCCACGTAGACGGCCAATTGTATCGATGCCGCACAATCAGACTCCAACGCAACGGCATACAACAAATCAATCACTTTCAGCTCTTCGCCTGCTTCAAAGCCCCAGCCCGAAGCATTTTGCGCCTGCATTTCAGCAATAATATCCGCCGACATCGTGACATATCGGTCCATATCTTCCTGTTTTAACTGTTCACATGCGACCAGCAATGTCATAATTTTCGTCATAGAAGCCGGATAAATTTTCCAGTCGCAATTCAATTCCGCCACGATCTTGTTGGTATCCAGATTGACCAAAACCGCATAATCGGAATACAGTCCAACGTCGTCCGCATAAACCTTTTTATTGATCGTCACAGCGCCGTTTTTATCCATAATATAGCTCGGAGACTCGGGAGGGTTGTTATCACCGGGACCGGGCGTCACCGTTGCCGCCTTGATTTCAAAAGCGGTGCTTGCTACTCCGTTTTTGGAATGAATCCCGATGGTATAGCTACCCGGCACAAGTGTTGCCAGATATTCGGATTTGAGCGTTATTACCGTGCTTCCCTCACTGATCATATAGTCAGTGGGGTTGAGAACAACGTCGTTGACCGTGACCTGCACAAAATCCGAAAAAGCCGCATCTGACACAAAGGTCAACGTCTTCTGTGCGTCATCAGGACTCCATGATTGTCCAACGTAAGAAGGCAACATAATAGGTTTTTCGTCTTGGGGCGGATTCACAATAGGCGGCTTGGAATCCCCCGGCTCCTCGGAGGGACCGGAAATCTTACCGATCCAATGAATGGAAAGTACGCAAATAACAATAAGTAAAAAGGTCAAAACCGCCAAAATCAAGCCCCAAAGCGCATTCATCGGCGAAGGCTGATCCATTCGATTGGCATAATAATGTTGGTGGTCGTGACCGGAATGGTGATGCTGATTATGATTCTGTTCGGAATTTTTCATAATATCGATCACAAATCCTTTCTATCAAAGTTCACACACATAGTTGGCGCGAAAACAAAAATTCGACTAAAAATGGGTGTAGTCCGCCCATAGATGCTTTATTTTACCATAAAAAAAGAATGTTGTCAAGAAAAAAAACAATTTTCCTTGCGAACTCGCACATTTGTTTATGTTTCAAAAGACAAAAATGCTTTTTTTCTTATCGCCAAAAAATCTTGCCGTTCAATTTCCCTAAAATACATGCTCGAAAATTGTATTTTATGACAATTGACACATATTCTTATATATGATATAATATTACATATTTTTTTTTAGCGGGCGCGCGTAAATAGGCTGCGGTATCGCGTTGTCCGAACAATGAAGGTAGTCATTCATGCTCTCTGCCAACCGCAGGGGGCTTTTTATGTTGCTTTCAAGGAGGAACTTATGACCATTATCGATGTTTTGGAACAAAATGCCATTCAATATCCCAAGGAGACCGCTCTGGTTGAAATTAATCCTCAATTTGAGCAGTCCAGTCGCATTACTTGGCGAGACTATGCTCTTATTCAGCCCGAGCCGGGCGAGCCATTCCGTCGCGAGATCACATGGACGGATTTTGAGCAGAAAGCCAATCGCTTTGCCAATCTCCTGCTCACCCGCGGCTGCAAAAAGGGCGATAAGATCGCCATACTGTTGATGAACTCCATTGAGTGGCTGCCCATTTATTTCGGCATTCTCAAGGCGGGGGCTGTTGTCGTTCCGCTCAATTATCGCTATACGGCTGAGGAGATCAAATACTGTCTGGATAAGGCGGATTGCTCTATGTTGGTCTTTGGTCCCGAGTTTATCGGTCGTGTTGAGCAAATTTGCGATCGCTTGCCCAACGTGGCTCATATGTTCTACGTTGGTGAGGATTGTCCTTCCTTTGCGGACAGCTACGACGGCATGATCCGCTATTGCTCGAATGAAGCCCCCGGCTTCGTCATCACGGAAGAAGACAATGCCGCCATCTATTTCTCCTCAGGTACGACGGGCTTTCCCAAGGCTATTCTGCACTCACACCGCGCCTTAATGCACGCCGCCCGCACCGAGCAAAATCATCACGGACAGACACACGATGACGTATTCCTCTGCATTCCTCCCCTGTATCACACGGGAGCTAAAATGCACTGGTTCGGTTCCTTCCTTGTAGGTGGACGAGCTGTATTGCTCAAGGGCACCAAGCCCGAATGGATCTTCCGCGCCGTGTCCGAAGAAAAATGCACCATTGTTTGGCTACTCGTGCCATGGGCACAGGATATTCTGGACAGCATCGACCGCGGCGATCTTGTGCTTCAAAACTACGAGTTGGATCAATGGCGCCTGATGCATATCGGCGCACAGCCCGTCCCCCCGTCTCTCATCCGCCGCTGGCTAAACGTATTTCCGCATCATAAGTATGACACCAACTACGGTCTGTCCGAATCGATCGGTCCGGGCTGTGTTCACCTCGGGCTTGATCATATCGACAAGGTCGGTGCGATCGGTCAGGCAGGATATTTGTGGCAGGTGCGCATCGTGGATGAAAACGGTCGAACCGTTCCGCGAGGCGAGGTCGGCGAGCTTTGCGTCAAGGGTCCCGGCGTCATGAAGTGCTATTACAAGGACGATAAATCGACCGACGAGGTGCTCAAGGGCGATTGGCTATTCACGGGTGATATGGCCATGGAAGACGCCGATGGATTCATCTGGCTGGTCGACCGCAAAAAGGACGTCATTATCACTGGCGGCGAAAACCTGTACCCCGTACAGATCGAAAACCACATCCGTCGCCACGAGGCTGTCAAGGACGTTGCCGTCATCGGCCTTCCCCACGCTCGTCTTGGCGAGATCGCAGCCGCCATTATTGAAGTCAAGCCCGAATACACACTGACCGAGGACGAGGTCAACGATTTCTGTGCCGCACTCCCTCGCTACAAGCGACCGCGCAAGGTCATTTTCGCCGATGTCCCCCGCAATCCCACTGGCAAGATTGAAAAGCCAAAACTACGTGAAATCTACTGCGGCGACAGTCTGGTCGCTCAACAGCTGGAACAATAATTCCCTACCGAAAGGAACTTACATACACTATGAAAAAACTGTTACTTGGAAATGCCGCCGTCGCGCAAGGCGCGTATGAAGCAGGCGTGCATTTCGTTTCCTCTTACCCCGGCACCCCCAGCACCGAAATTACCGAATGCATGGCCACCTACCCAGCCGATGAGGTGTTCGTCGAATGGGCCCCCAACGAAAAAGTCGCGGCCGAGGCTGTTGTCGGTGCCGCCATCGCGGGCGGGCGCGCTATGAGCTGCTGTAAGCACGTAGGTCTGAACGTCATGGCCGATGCTATTTTCACCGACAGCTATATTGGCGTGAGCGGTGGTGCGGTCTTCTGCGTTGCGGACGATCCGGGCATGCACTCCTCCCAAAACGAGCAGGACTCCCGTCACTATGCGCGCGCGGCTAAAATGCCCATGCTGGAGCCCGCTGATTCATCCGAATGTTTGAACTATACCAAGCTGGCGTTCGATTTGAGCGAACAGTTTGATACGCCCGTGTTTGTCCGCCTCTCCACCCGTGTATCCCACTCGCAGAGCTTGGTTGAGATTGGTGAGCGCGATAATCGCTCCGTCAAGGCGTATGAAAAGAACATTCCCAAGCACGTCATGATGCCTGCCATGGCACGCGGCCGCCACGTGCTGGTCGAGGAGCGCACACGCAAGCTAATGGAATACGCCGCAACCTCTCCTCTCAATATCCGCGAGGATAACGGTGCTAAGATCGGTGTCATCACCGCAGGTATTGCTTATGAATACGCCAAGGAAGCGCTGGGTGACAAAGTCAACTATCTCAAATTGGGCATGGTTTGGCCACTGTCTGAAACGCTCATCCGCGATTTTGTGGCAAGCTGTGAGAAGGTATATGTCATAGAGGAGCTCGATCCCTTCATTGAAAACGAATGCCGCGCCATGGGACTTGATGTCTGCGGCAAGGAGCTGTTCACCCTGCTGGGCGAATACACCCCTGCGATGATCGCGAAAGCGGTGCTGGGTCAGGACGCTCCCGCCCATACCACTCCCGCGGAGGCCATTCCCAACCGTCCTCCCGTGCTCTGCCCCGGCTGTCCCCACAGAGGAACCTTCTACGTGCTCAAAAAGCTGGGATTGACCGTGTCGGGCGATATCGGCTGCTACACGTTGGGCGCGGTTGCCCCGCTGACCTCTGTCGACACGACCATCTGCATGGGTGCCTCCATCAGCGCAGCACACGGCATGGCCAAGGTGCAAGGTACTGAATTTAACAAAAAGCTGGTATCTGTCATCGGCGACTCGACCTTTATGCACTCGGGCATGACGGGACTTGTCGATATCGTTTACAACAAGGGCGCTAATACCGTTATCATTCTCGACAACTCCATCACAGGTATGACGGGACATCAGGACAATCCCACCACAGGTAAAACCATTCGCGGCGAGGCAACCAAGCAGGTCGATCTCATTCAGCTCTGCCGTGCACTCGGCGTCGAGCACGTGTGTGTGTGCGATCCCTTTGACATCAAGGCGTTTGAGGCTGTTGTCCGCGAGGAAACAGCGCGCGACGAGGTTTCTGTGATCATCGCGCAGCGCCCGTGCGCTCTGCTTAAATCGGTCAAGTACGAGGGTCATTGCGAGATCACCGAGGCTTGCCGCAAGTGCAAGCTTTGTATGAAGCTGGGCTGTCCCGCCATCAGCGTAGACAAAGAGACGGGCACCGTCCGCATCGACGCAACGCAATGTAACGGCTGTGGTCTTTGCGTTGGCGTTTGCCCCTTCGGTGCCATCGTCAAAGTCGATTGAAAGGAGTACGACCATGAGCAACACTACTAATATTATGATTGTCGGTGTGGGCGGTCAGGGCACGCTGCTTGCCAGCCGAATTCTAGGCAACGCAGTCATTCGCGAAGGTTACGACGTTAAGGTGTCCGAGGTCCACGGCATGAGCCAACGCGGCGGAAGCGTCGTCACATACGTCAAATACGGCGAAAAAGTCCATTCGCCCATCATCGATCAAGGCGAAGCTGACATTATTCTCGCATTCGAGCTGCTTGAAGCCTACCGCGCCCTGCCCTATCTCAAAACAGGCGGTCGCCTCATTGTCAACGATCAGCAAATCAATCCTATGCCTGTCATTACGGGCGCGGCTGACTACCCTGCCGACATTCTCGGCAAGCTCGATGCCGCAGTCGATCTGACCGCCGTCGATGCCTTGGCTCTTGCCAAACAGGCAGGTAGCATCAAAGCCGTCAATGTCGTTCTCATAGGCTTGATGGCAAAGAGTACGTCCATTCCTTACGAAAGCTGGATCGAAACCGTAAAAACCACCGTTCCGCCAAAATTTCTTGAGATCAACCTCAAGGCGTTTGATCTTGGCTATCATCACCAAAGCTGAGGAGGCTATCATGTCGGAAAACAAAAAAACGCACGGCGGTGCGATGCTCGCCTTTATCATTTGCGTGTTCGCCGTTTTTGCCGCCGTTTTGATCATCCCCGCCACACGCGGTGTGTTTGAAACGCTGTCGGCCGAGCACCTGTATATCATGGGCTTTATCAAATTCGCTCTGCTTGCTACAGCGGGCGAGCTGATCGCCATCAAAATGGCATCGGGCAAGTTCGCAAAGCCCGCCTATCTCATCGCACGCATTGTCATTTGGGGTCTGATCGGTGTATGGATCACCTACATGATGAAGATCTACTTTCTCGGCTCGGGTGCTATGATGGCCGCAGGTCTTTTGCCCGGCGGCAATCTGGAGACTACCGGCTTGGGCTACAAGCTCATCCGCGCCTTTGCCACGGCTGCAACCATGAATCTGACCTTTGGACCGACCTTTATGGCCGTCCACAAATGCTCCGACACCTATCTTGCCCTGCGTGCGCAAAACGGCAAGGGCATCAAGTTAGGTCAGGTCATCGACGCAGTTGATTGGAAGCGCTTCGTTTCCTTTACCCTGTTCAAGACCGTTCCCATCTTTTGGATTCCCGCACACACGCTGACCTTCCTGCTCCCCTCCGAGTATCAGGTCATGCTGGCAGCACTTCTGTCCGTCGCACTGGGTATCATTCTCAATTTCCGTAAAAAAGCGCCTGCAAAGGCAACCAAATAATTATTTTAAATTCTAAAGCAAGCCGAAAGGAAAAAGTCATGGCTATCAGAACTCCCGAGATCGAGTGTATGCCTCGAGATCAAATCAAAAAGCTGCAGAATGAGCGTCTTGTCGCTCAGGTCAAGCGTATGTACGAGCGCGTTGAGTGCTTCCGCAAGCGCATGGACGAAAAAGGACTCAAACCCGAGGATATTCACGGTGTTGACGACCTGCATCTGCTCCCTTTCTCTTACAAAAGTGACCTGCGCGATTATTACCCCTACGGACTGTTCGCCGAGCCGCTGGACAAGATCGTCCGCGTTCATGCCTCGTCGGGTACGACAGGCAAACGAATTGTTGTCGGCTATACGCAAAACGATCTGGACATTTGGTCCGAGTGCGTTGCACGCATGATGAACGGTCTGGGACTGGACGAAAAGGATTTCGTTCAGGTTTCCTACGGCTATGGATTGTTTACTGGCGGTCTTGGTGCTCACGGCGGTGCGGAACGTATCGGCGCGACCGTCATCCCCACCTCATCGGGTAACACCGCTCTCCAGATCCAGACCATGATTGACTTTGGCTCGACCGCCCTCTGCTGCACTCCCTCTTACGCCATGTATCTGGGCGAGGAGGTTCAACGTATGGGCGTCAAGGATCAGCTAAGTCTCAAGGTTGCCATTCTCGGTGCCGAGCCCTGGTCGGAGGATATGCGACTCAAGATCGAAGAGGCGCTGGGCGTCAAAGCCTATGACATTTACGGTTTATCCGAAATCCTCGGTCCCGGTGTTTCCGGCGAGTGCGAATATCAGTGCGGTATGCACGTTTGGGAGGATCATTTCATTCCCGAGATCATTGATCCCGATACGGGCGAGGTGCTTCCCATGGGCGCGTCGGGTGAGCTGGTATTCACCACCATCACCAAGGAGGGCTTCCCTCTTATCCGTTACCGTACTCGCGACATTTGCTCGCTGACCGACGAAAAATGCGCTTGCGGCAGAACTCATATCCGTATGCGCAAGCCCAACGGCCGTACCGATGATATGCTTATCATCCGCGGTGTCAACGTCTTCCCCTCCCAGATTGAAGAGGTATTGCTCAAGGTATACGGCGATGCCATTACCCCCAACTATCAAATTATCGTTGACCGCGTAAATAATAACGACACCTTCGATGTCAATGTCGAAATGAGCGAGGCTTTCTTTACCGACGATGTCAAGTCGATCGAAAAGATGGAACGCACCATTACCGAGGGTCTGCGCTCTATGCTGGGCATCGGTGCTAAGGTTCACCTGGTCAACCCCAAGTCCATCGTCCGCTCCGAGGGCAAGGCCAAGCGCGTCATTGACAACCGCAAGGGCAAGATCTGATCAAGCGAAAGGAGATTACGATTATGATGACTGTCAGACAGCTTTCTGTCTTTATTGAAAATAAACCCGGCCGCCTTTGTGCCGCCACCGATATTCTGGCCAAGGAGGGTATCAATCTCAGCGCCTTGACTGTGGCCGATACCGCCGAGTTCGGTATTCTTCGTTTGATCGTTGACCAGCCCGATCGCGCCCGTGAGGTGTTGATGAATGAGGGCATCGTCGTTCGTATCAGCGAGGTGCTGGCTATTGCCATGAATGACGCCCCCGGCGGTGCTGTAGGTATCCTCCACCTGCTTTCCGAGGCAGGACTGAACATTGAATACATGTATGCCTGCGTAGGACGTCAAAGCGGCAAGGCACTTATGGTTGTTCGCACAGATGACATTGAGCTTGCCGAGGAGATTCTGCATCGCGGCGGCTACGGTGACATCAATCCCGCAGACGTTTACAGACTGTAAGGAGCGATCGTTATGGACTACACCATTTCCAACCGCATGAGCGCGTTGCGCGGCTCGGCTATTCGTGAAATCTTTAAATACGCCGCTGATCCTGCCGTCATCTCGTTGGCGGGCGGTAACCCCAACCCCGAGCTGTTTCCAAATGAGGCGCTGTCTGACATCGCGGCTGAGATTTTGCGCGAGCAGCCCGTCACCGCGTTGCAGTACGGCATCACCGAGGGTTATATGCCTTTGCGCCAGGCCATCCGCGAGCGTCTTGCACGCGTGGAGAACATCGGCACCGAGAATGACGATCTGATCGTTGTTTCTGGCGGTCAGCAAGGCATCGAGCTGGCGACCAAGTGTCTGGTCAACGAAGGCGACACCGTCATCGTTGAGCTGCCCAGCTTCATCGGCGCGACCAACGCCTTCCGTTCCTACGGTGCCCATCTGGTGGGCGTTCCCGTGCAGAATGACGGCATGGACCTCGACGCGCTGGAAAGAGCATTGGCCGAAAACAATAACGTTCGCTTCATCTATACCATCCCGACCTTCCAGAACCCCATGGGCGTGACCATGAGCATTGAGAAGCGCAAAAAGCTCTACGAAATCGCCAAGAAAAACGGCGTTCTCATTCTGGAAGACAACCCTTATGGCGAGCTGACCTTTAACGGTGTCAAGACCCCTACCATCAAGTCGATGGACACCGATGGCATCGTCATGTACAGCGGATCTTTCTCCAAGATTTTGGCTCCCGGCTTGCGTCTTGGCTTTATGTGCGCTCCCCGCCCCATCATTCAGAAGATGGTCATTGCCAAGCAGGTCTCGGACGTTCACACGCCCATGCTGCCCCAGCTATTGGCAACCGAATATATGAAGCGCTATGATCTGGACGCACTCATTCTCAAGATGCGCGAAAATTACGCGCACAAGTGCAAGACCATGCTGGACGCAATGGAACAGTACTTTCCTTCCGACGTCATCTACACCCGTCCGGGCGGCGGTCTGTTCATTTGGTGCGATCTCGGCCACGGCCTTGATACCTTTGCCCTATCAAAAAAAGCAATTGAGCAAAAGGTCGTCTACGTCCCCGGCAACACCTTTATGGTCGACATGGATCAGCCCACCTCAACGCTGCGACTGAACTATTCCACCATGTCGGACGAGAAGATCGTCGAGGGCATTCGCCGCCTTGGCGTCGTATTCGGCGAGGCGCTGAAATAATCAATATCAAAGAGGAGTCTGTCGGCTCCTCTTTTTCTTATCCCGCGTCAATTCTTTTTCTTATCCCGCGTCAATTTTTCTTGACAGGTACGATAAGTATAGTGTATAATAAAATCAACAACTCCCGT
>JAFVZV010000057.1 GCA_017507985.1 Clostridia bacterium | reverse complement strand
CTCCTACGAGAAAAACAAAAAAGGAAAATTCGTGCGCAAGATCATCAAGGAGCAATGCTTCTGGCCCGAAAAAGCCCAAACGCTTTCTGAGTTAGGATTTGAAAAAAATTATTCCATCAAATCCGATCTGCGTCGTGCGTCGGTGCTGAGCAAGGTGGTCAAATGCGTGGAGCGTGAGGCATTTGAAGCGCGTGTACACGAGCTCAGGGAGGCGCACATTGCCGAAAAGGGTAGTGACAAGGATTTTGTCATACCGAAATACAATATAGATTTTAACACGGCACACTTTTATATTCCCGACGATGAGCATTATGCTGCAGATATCCGCTACGACAATCAGGGATCGGGTTGGCGTGCGATGATTCTCGTCATTCTTGTAACGGTGATCATTGCGGTGTTGGTTTGCTTCCTGTTGCCCGACATGATGCAGCTCGTGGACAACATGATGGACATTATCAAAGAAGATAAGAGCGTTTTGAACTCATTATGAACAATCGGGAGTAAAATATCATGAAAGAATATACGAACAGACCAAAAATCGGTATGCTCAGCTCGCGTGCGGACGGTTTTTTGAAGGTGAACCACACCTACATCAACGCGGTCTGGCGTGCGGGCGGCTGGTGCATTCCCTTGGGTTACACCGAGGATGAAGAGCAAATCAAGGCCTATGCCGAGATGTGTGACGGATTTTTGTTCTCCGGCGGCGTGGATGTGGATCCAAAATATTACGGCGAGGAGATCGCTTTTGACAGCGTAGAGATCGACACGGTACGTGACGGCTTTGAAATGGCTGTGTTTCCTCATGCGTTTGCTACGGGAAAGCCCATATTCGGAATTTGCCGCGGCATTCAGGTAATGAACGTCTGTCGTGGCGGAAGCCTCTATCAGCATATAGACGGTCACCGTCAGGATCAGCCCGGGACTACCCGCGAACAGCCTCTAAATCTTACAAAAGGAGGTTATTTGCAACAGCTTGCCGGAAAAGATCGCGTCTTTGTAAACACCTTCCACCATCAGAACATTAAGGATCTTGCACCCGGTTTTGTCGTGGAGGGAACGAGTGACGATGGATATATTGAGGCCATCCGCGATCCTGCGCATAAGTTTTTTATAGGTGTGCAATTTCATCCCGAAATCTATATTACCCAAGACGACGATGACCACTCATTGAAGCTGTTTGAGGCCTTTATTGAAGCTTGCAAGTGAGGTGTATGGGGGATACGCAAGGGGAACTTTTGAAAAAAGTTCCCCTTGACCCCTCAAAACCTTTTAAAAAGGGGTAAAAACACCCGGAGGCGATAGATAAGCGCTTTTGAGGAGGGGGGTACGCAAGGAACCTTTTGAAAAAAGTTCCCCTTGACCCCCACAAAACCTTTCAAAAAAGTTAGGAATACCCCATAACCCATCAAAATACACTCTGCACGGTGTAGAAAACCGTTGAAAAGTATGGGTCAACCTATTGACAAAAAAACGATAGCGTGCTATAATAAACCGAATCGCATAGAAAATCAGGGGTGCTGGCAAGTGGACGCACAAAGCCGGCTGAGATGCGCTGAGCGCGAACCCTTAACCTGATACGGATAATACCGGCGTAGGAAGCATTTTCGAGGGACTGATATCACCTTCTGTTTGGCCTGCGGAGATTTTCCGTGCGGTCAAATTTTTGTTTTGGAGGTGGTTTTTTGAAAAGAAACTACAAGTCGCATCTGATGGCCTTGGTAGAGGGTGCCATGATGATGGCGCTCGCATGGGCATTGGATTTTGTCTGCGCACTGCTTCCGTTCAATCGGATCTGGATCAACGGCGGCGGCATCACCATCGGTATGCTGCCCATCGTCTACTATGGCTTCCGTCGCGGCCCTGTCTGGGGTGTTGGCGCGGGCTTGGTATTTTCGGGCTTGCAGATGCTCATGGGTTGGTATGTTCCCCCCGCAAACACATGGTGGGCGATCCTGCTTTGCGTTCTGCTCGATTATGTGATCGCATTTTCGGTGCTCGGTGTGGCCGAGATCTTTGCAAAGCTTTTTGAAAAAAAGCACAGACTTCTGGGATACGGCTTCGGCGCAGTCGTCGTTTGCCTGCTTCGTTATATTTGCAGCACCCTGTCGGGTGGTATTCTTTGGGGCTCGTATGCCTTTGAAGGTTGGAATCCCTGGGTTTATTCCTTCGCGTACAACGGCTCCTACATGATCCCCAACGCCATCATCACGGCGGCTTTGGCGGTTCTGCTGTGCAAGGCGTTTGATCCCAAGACTCTGCGACCCATGAAAAAATAATGTTTAGGGCTGTTCACACAGGAACAGCCCTTTTTGTTTGAAATACTTGACACGCTTGTCAAATATATGCTATAATCAAACCAATCCCACCCCGAAAGGAGTTTTTTATGGCACGCTATCTTGTCAAAGACAAATATACTTACGAAAAGATCCGTCAGACGGATTACAGCTACCGCGCCGACAACTGGGTCATGTCCCAAAACCACGTGGACGGTCGCCTGATATTTGATACCGCCGAGCCCATCTGCACCCTGACCCTGAAAACGGGCAGCGATCCAGTGGAAATTTTGCTGACACCCGAGCAGGAACAGCGTTTTTCCGAGGTCTCGGGCTTTATGATCTCCCAAAAAGCAGGGGAGGGAATGCTTTGCCGCGTGACCCTTTGGGGCAAGGAAGGGGAGAGCTTTTGTTCGGTCTGCTATATGACCGAAGCGCCCCGCCTGTTTTCTACCTCCAAAATGACTTTTACGCCTGTACGCATGACCTTGGATACCGCGCCCTTTGACCCAAAATGGGACGTACCCGAGGTGGAGGTGTCTCTGCACTACGGCTATGCGCTGGACAATCTGGGTCAGGTAGGCGGTCAGTCTCATTTTTATCGCGTGGTCGGTGGTGAAAATGCCACTCTCAGAGATGACGGCAATGATCTTGTGTTGACCTTGGACGCTCAGACCGAGCTGTATTCTCCTGTGTTTCCGAACCGTGCGGGCACGCCCTACAATATGCTTATGCCCCGCCGCAACACGGTTTTCATGGTGATCACCAACAGATCGACCGCTAAATGTGCGACCCTGTATTATGCCACCTCGACCCACCCTTGGAGCGACAAGGAGCTACACGGTGTGAATGTGGAGTTGGCACAGGATGACCGTCCCCATGCCTACTATTTCAATCTCTCCGCGTCTCCGTGGTGCGACGGACGCCTCTCTCAGTTCATGCTGTCCTTTGAAGGAGAGGATCAGGGTGAGATCATCATCCACCGCTATTCCTTTGAGCAGGAAAAGCCCTGCATTTCCTACGCGGGAAAGATCATCTCCTGCACCGCCGATCCCATCGCTGAGACGGTCAAGGTCTGCGGAGAAGTAGAGATGACTGAGGCACTCAAGGCATATGAAGGCGGTGTTATCCGCATATATGCCACCACCATGGCGAATGCCCCCACCGCTGCGGGTGTGGAATCCACGGCAGGGAAGCGGCTGATCGGTACGTGCCCCTTGGCGGAGCGGTTTACGGTTGACCGCATTCCTCTTCGAGACGAATATACCACCCTGCTTCCGTATCAGCTTTTGGCCTTTGCCGAGTCGGAGGGACAAAAACCCCTTTGCCTCTGTGAGCGATTCTATATTGAAAACTATGAGGATTTCGACAAGAATCCCTACCACTTCGACCTCCCCGACTACACCATCTCGGTTGTGGATTGCGGGGCTTACGGTGATGCGGTTCACGATGATACCAAGGCCATACAAGCTGCCATCGATAAGGTAGCCGAGGCCGGCGGCGGCAGAGTTCTGCTGGAAGGCTCGAATGATCGCTATGGCCGCCGTTATATCGTGACGTCTCTGCTCATGAGATCCAATGTGGAGCTTCACTTTGAGGACGGTGCGATTTTGTGGCAGTCTCAGCTGAAGGATGACTACGATTATGAGGTCACCTATGGCCACGACGGGGTGATTCCCGGTGTCAACTGGACACATTGTCTCCACGTTTGCAATCTCCCCCTCATTCAGGGCG